>JAQYLE010000036.1 GCA_028720205.1 Clostridia bacterium | reverse complement strand
CGAAAATATATCTACCGTGATTATCGCGGCGATACTGCTCGCCGCGATGACGGCGATCGCCGTTAAACTTATCAAAAACAAAAAACAGGGGAAATCTTCCTGCGGGTGCGGTTGCAAAGGCTGCGCGCTGTGCGAAAAATGCTGCGGCGCCCGCCCGGCTACGCCGCCGCGGGAAACGGATTCTCTTACGAAAAATCGGAACGAAACGAAAAACTCTTTTTCGTAATATGCGAACGTACCGAACGGAAGTTATATACAAAGAATCGGGCGACGGTAGAAATTACCGTCGCCCGTGTCTTACAGACTTTCAGATTCAGAATTTTTCCGATATGAATAAGCGGAAGAAATAACAGCAATCGTCCACCCATCGCGCGGCGCGGCGTAAAGGCGCATATTCGGCGTTGATTTCGTAGTTGCCGGTGCTTGCTCCGTGTTGACATTCGGGATATACGTGCAATTCGTAGGGAATTTTTCGCTTGGCAAGTTCCAGCGCGTACAACAGGGTATTTTCCGAAGGCACGCAGGTATCCGCCGCCGTCGACCATAAAAATGCGGGAGGCGTTTTTTCCGATACGGAGTTGTTCAGATCGAGTTTTTTCAGCGCCTCTTCGCGCGCCTCGCTCGTGTAGCCCTGCAGAAGATTATCGAACGAATTTACGTGCCCCGCTTTGGAAGAAATCACGGCATAGCACAACCCCGTGGCGGTAACTTTGCAATCGAGGTCTTTCCCCGTAATTTCGGCAACGTTCTGCCATTCCACCGCAAGATCTCCCACAAGGTGTCCCCCCGCGGAAAACCCCACGGCAAAAATTTCTTCGGAGTTCACGTGCATTTCTTTCGCGTGCTTTTTCACGTAATCCACCGCCGCGGCAAGTTCGGTGAGTTGTTCGGGGTACGCCGCGCCGTCAGGGCTGACAAGATAAGTAAGAATAAAGCAATGAAATCCCTTTGCCAGAAAAGCCTGCGCCACGGGCTCCGCCTCGCGCATGCTTACAAAATGGTACCCGCCGCCCGGCACCACGATTACCGCAGGTCTTGTCCACTTACCGGTAAGTTCGGCGCTATCGTGCGGCGTACCGGAAAGTATCGCCGTCAGCGTGCCGCCTTCCGTTCCGTATTCCTTTTTCAAATCCACGTCAAATGTTTGCATAGTCGTATCTCCTTAGTTTTTCTCCCGTTTACATCGGGATATTTTTCATTTGATTTTGCCTTATTTCCCGCGGCGCGTAAAGCCGCTTACCGCCGCGCCTTTACGCGGTTGCGGAAAAAAACGCGCGGTAAATCGCCGCGATCGCCCTGTCGCAATCGCGATCTTCCACGCCGACGATAATGTTTAATTCGCTGGAGCCCTGGTCAATCGTGATTACGCTGATGCCCTCGTCGGCAAGCGCTTTAAAAAGCCGCGCCGAAGCGCCGATACAGCCGCGCAAACCGTGCCCCACCGTGGCGATGAGCGAAATATTCTCGTGCAGAAAGACGCGCTCGGTATGCGTTTCTTTTTTAATTTTTTCAATCAGGCGTTCCTTTACGCCGCCCGCGAGACGCGAACTTTCCAGCACCACCGAAAGCGTATCGATGCCGGAGGGCATATGTTCAAGGGGAATGCCCTCTTCCGCCACCGCCGTAAGCACTTTGGCGGCAAAGCCGATTTCCGCGTTCATCAACGATTTTTCAAGCGTAATAACGGTGAAGCCTTTTTTGCCGGCAATGCCCGTCACCACGCCGCCGTCCGTTTTTTCGGAATGCGCGGCAACGATTTTCGTGCCTTTTTCCTCCGGGCGGAAGGTATTTAATATGTGTATGGGTATGCCCGCCGCGCGCACGGGAAACACCGATTCGCTGTGCAGTACGGAAGCGCCCATATACGAAAGTTCGCGCAGTTCCGCGTACGAAAGAGAAGAGATGCGCTGCGGCGAGGAAACGATTTTAGGGTCGCAAGCGTAAAAGCCGCTGACGTCCGTCCAGTTTTCGTACAGCGAAGCGCGCGCGCCTGCCGCAATCACCGCGCCCGTAATATCGCCGCCGCCGCGCGAAAAGGTCTTTACTCTTCCGTCCGCGCCTCTGCCATAAAACCCGGGAATCACCGCCCGTTTAACGTTTCTCAGCCGCGCATAAACCGCCTCGTACGTTTTTTCGCAAAGCGTTCCGTCCGCGTTGAAAAAAATAATTTCCACGGCGTCTACAAAAGGCACGGCAAGCAGGCGCGCCATGATTTTCGCCGCGAGAAATTCCCCGCGCGAAGCCGCGTAGTCTTCTTCTTTTTCCGAAACAATTCTGTTTTTGATTTCCGCAAGATCGGCGGTTATTTCTTCCGTAAATTCCGCAGAACAGTTCAGTTCTTTCAAAATGCCGATAAACCGCTCCGAAATTTTGGAATAATTTTTTTCAAACGTCGCAACGTCGCCGTCTTTCGCAGCGTTTACCGCCGCATATAAAAGATCCGTTATTTTTACGTCCGCGCCGTAACGCTTTCCCGGAGCGGATACCACCACGTACCGCCGTTCCGCGTCAGCCTCCACGATTTTTTTCACGCGAGAAATAACGTTACCGTCCGCCATCGACGTGCCGCCGAATTTACATACGATATTTTCCATTTCGTTCTTTCCTTTTTCTTTTGCCCTTTCACGAAGCGTCGCATTCGTAAAAGAGCGGCGAGTTCTTATAAATCTCATTTGTAAAAACCCGCCCGCAATACAGTATATGAAATAATTTCAAAAAGGCGTTCTGTTGCAAAAACGCCCTTTATGCGTACATTTTCGTCCCGTGTTTTTATAAGATATTCAACGTCATAACGGCGAATACCGCAAGCGCCAGACAAATGATTTTCAGCCATAACCTGTCTACGAACAGACTTTTTAAAAACTTCAGGAATTTCATTTCGTCGCCCCCCTTGTTTTCTTGTCGGCAAGAGGAAGTTCCTGCCAATAATAATCGCGCAATGCGGAAAGCAGCATATCGTAATCGGCATAACGCTGCACGTTTCCCTGCTTGATGATGGAAATAATGCCGGTTTCTTCCGAAACCACCAGAGAAACCACGTTGGCAACTTCGGTGATGCCGATCCCCGCGCGGTGTCGCGTGCCGAAATCTTTGGGATAATTTGTTTTTTGCGTCAGCGGCAAAAAGCACCCCGCCGCCTGTATTTTATGCCCTTTGATAATCATCGCCCCGTCGTGCAAGGGCGCTTTGGGAAAGAACACGCCCTCGATGAGTTGCGTGGATATATCCGCGTCCATCTTCACGCCGCTTTGCAATACCTGCTTGGGCATATTGCCTTTGGATAGAATAATCAGCGCGCCCACGTTGTTTTTCGACATGTTCTGTAACGCGCGGATAATATCGCCGATACACCGTTCCGCCGAGTCCGTTCCCGGCGCGGATTCTTTCTGAAATACCGTATCGGGTAAATTTTCGCGGTTGACCTGCGAATCCCACAGACTCTTTTTAATCTCCACGTTAAAGATAATCAGCATAAACACGGAGAGTATCAGCAAAAAGTACAGATAAAACTGCGCCGATAAAAAATCTATTCCATACGCCGCCGCGCCTACGCACACAATCAAAACCCAGTACGCCAGCATCATTCGCGTAGCGTCGTTTTCTTTCAGCGTTTTAGAAACGTACGTCATAAGCAGAAACAACAGAATAATCTCCACGGCGTACACCGCTTTGAAATTTACAAAAAAATCTCCCGCCGCTTTCGCCCAGGCAAGAAATCCCGTTTCTTCCGCCAATAATAATGCCGCCATATTTACCTCCGTCCTATCGTAGTCCTTTGTAGCCGTTTTATAGCCGTTTTGTAGCCGTTTTGTAGCCGTTCGGGGTTTTTTCTCCGTTCTTATTTATTTTCCGTTCTTATTTATCGTGTTGCGCTTTTCGTCTTTGGTTTATCCGGCTTCCGCTTTTTTAAGCGCCGCCGAGGAGAAGTTTAACTTTCGCCTCTTTAAAAGCCGCCGGGGGAGTAAGCGCTCCGCTTTTGATTTTTCCCATAGTTAAAAACAGATATTCGTAATAGCGTTCCACCGTTTTTTTTCCGAATTCTCTCGCCTGTCGGCGCGTTTTTTTCACCTCGTATTCGTTCATGCAAAGCGTCGCGGCGATTTCCTTTTCCGTGCCCTCCGCGTTCGACACCTCGAACAGCGTGCGGAAATAAGAGACAAGCGAAGATAACAACGCGGTTTCGTCGAACCCCCTGATAAAAAGTTCCGCGGCTATCCGTTCGAACCTGCCGCAATCGCCCGAAGCCAGCGCATTAGAGAGTTCGTAAATTTTATATTGATTGTCCGGCGAAACAACCTCTTCCGCCATAGAGTCGGTCAGCCGTTCCGCGCCCGTCGCCGCGCAGTAATCCAAGAGTTTTTGCGTTTCAGAATAAATACGGCTCATATCGTGCGCGCAATATTCCGCCACTTTCGCGCACGTTTCCGCGTCGCAGACGATCCCCGCCCGTTTTAACGTGAGAAAAATCCATTTTACAAGCGTGGATTCGTCGGCTCTGGCACAGTCAACCACGGTGATCCCTTTTTTTGCCGACAACTTCGCCGCGCCCGTTTTCTGCTTGGCGGAATTGGTAACGGCAAGAATCGTATCGGGCGCGGGGTTTTCCGCCAACGGTTTCAACACCGCCTCGTATTCCTTTTCCGAAGGGTACCACTCCGTAACGCGCACCAACCGCTTTTCGCTTAAAAACGGATAAGCGGCGCATGCGGCCGAAAACGCCGCGGCATTGCTTTTTATCGCCGAACCTTCAAACGTGATATAATCCAGCGTTTTATCGCTTACATATCGCTTTAACAGTTGCGCAACGCCCCCGTCGCGGAAATACGCCTCTTCGCCTTCGAAAAG
>JAQYLE010000035.1 GCA_028720205.1 Clostridia bacterium | reverse complement strand
TGAAACATAATAGGAAATCCTTTTGTATATTTGTGGTGAATTTATTATAACAGGTTTTTCCTTTTTATGTTTCTTTTTTTATGCCTTTTTACGAAAAATTGTTGAGATATTTTCTCATACCCCAACATTTATTATAGAACCCAACTAAATAATATCGGACTCAAATTTTTCGCCAAATCTTTCGCCAAACCCTGCCTTTAACGCAAAATTAAGCGAATATTTATGCTTTTATACAAAGAAAAACGAGTATCTATGCACTGTCTTTGCATAAACACCCGTTTTTGGTGGACAGAGGTGGATTCGAACCACCGAAGTCGAAGACGTCAGATTTACAGTCTGATCCATTTGGCCGCTCTGGAATCTGTCCGTATGGCGCGTTGCGCTTATCTTAAAGCCGTGGAGCCGGTGATTGGAATCGAACCCACAACCTACTGATTACAAATCAGTTGCTCTGCCAATTGAGCTACACCGGCATGCCTTGGTGCCTCAAGGTGGAATCGAACCGCCGACAGAGGGATTTTCAGTCCCTTGCTCTACCGACTGAGCTATCGAGGCATCTGGCGACCCAAACGAGGCTCGAACTCGTGACCTCCAGCGTGACAGGCTGGCGCTCTAACCAACTGAGCTATTGGGCCGTAGCGACAAAGCAAACTTCATCTGCGCAACGCCTATTTATAATAAAATATTTTTCGTCGTTTGTCAAGCGTTTTTCTCTGCTTTTCGTGCCTTTTTGCAAAATATTTTCCGTAGCAACGTTGCGTTTTTTATTCGTATGTTTTTTATTCGTACGTTTCGTATTCGCTTTTTCCGTTCCGTATCAATTGCGTTAATCCTTCCACGCTCCGCTCGATAAGCGTCTGCATGGAATACGCCGTATAAAAACCCATATGTTGCGTTAACGTCACGTTGGGAAACTGCCGTATATACGCCATCTCGCGATTATTCAGGATATCGTACGTTCTGTCCTCATGATATATGCCCCGTTCGCCTTTAAATACGTCCATGGCAAGCGCGCCGATTTTTTTATTTTCCACGCCCTCGATAATCGACGGCACGTCGAAAAAATCGCCCGAAACGGTGTTTACCAGCACCACGCCGTCGCGCATTTTTTTCAAAGTTTCTTTATTTACCCTATATTTTTCCGGATTTTTCAGTAACGAAGGGTAAATGATTACTTCGTTGTTTTTATAAAATTCGTCCGCAACGGCGGTATTGCCGCTTTCATCGCCGTTTTCATTGCCGCTGCTACCCCCGTTTTCTTCGCGCAACACGCTTACTTGGCAGCCGATAGCGCCGAGCATTTCGACAAGTCGCTTTTCCGTAGCGCTTTCTCCCACCACGCCGACGCATTTTTGCGAAAGTATCTCCCCTTTCAGCCGCGCTATGGAATAATCGTTGATTTGTTGTAACCATAACGCCTGCTTATATTTGCGAAGCGCCGCCAGCGTGAGCATCAGAGTAAACTCCGCCACCGCGTCCGGCGGAAAGGAAGCGCGGCATACGCGCACGCCGTATTTTTGCGCCGCCGCATAATTCACCTTTGTGGTTTCGTCGCGCACGGAAAGGAATTTTACCCCGTAAGAAGCGAGCGCCTTAAAGAGCGGTTCGTCGATTTCGGCGTTTCCGTACACGGACGCTCCGTCGCAACACTCGCAAAGTTCCGCGTTTTTTAATGATAATATTTCCCGACTGCGCACGCTTTCAAAGAGATACAGCCGTTGCAGATCGGATAATTTAACGATTTCGTCGTCCCATAAAGAATAAAATGCAAGTTTCATATTTCTTACCTCGTTTCGCCGCCGCCTTGCCGATGACGCCGTCTGATATTTTTTCGCGTTGTACGTTATACGCTTTACATAAGCCGTGCGTAAAAATCGGCGTTTTGTTTTTCGGCTTCGCTTTCCGTTATGCGCCCTACGCCGTTTTTCACCACGTAATACTTTGCTCCCTTTATCCGCGGAGTAACGCTGAACGCCGCGTCGTTGTTAAAATAATAAGGTTTCGCTTTGTTTTTTATGCGCAGTATATCGGCAATCACCGCCGAAGCCGTGGGATAACTTCCCGCGCCCTTGCCGTAAAACATCAGTTCGCCGTTTCTCGAACAATTCAGAAACACGGCGTTGAATTCGTTGTTTACGGCGGAAAGCGGATGATTTTTATCCAGCAATACGGGTTCGACGCAGCAGAATACCTCGTTCCCATCGCGGCGGGAATACGCCATGAATTTAAGCGTCTTTCCCATTTCCTCCGCCGCCTTTAAAATCCTGTCGGTAACCGAAGCGATACCGAAGTGTCCCACCTTTTCGAAAGAAACGAGTCCGCCGTAGGCGATCGAGGATAAAATACTGATTTTACGCACCATATCCAGTCCTTCGAGGTCGGCGGAAGCGTCGCGTTCCGCAAAGCCGAGATTCCGCGCGGTTTCCAGCGCTTCGTTTAACGTTTTGCCCTCTTCTTTCATTTTCGTCAGCACGAAATTCGTTGTGCCGTTGATGATGCCGTATATTTCCGTCACCTGATTATACGCCGTCTGATCGATCAGCGAACAGATAAGCGGAATTCCGCCGCCCACCGCCGCCTCGCACCAGAAATACGCGCCGTGCGCTTTGGCGAGAGCGTAAAACTCCTCCATATGGCGGCTGACCACTTCTTTATTCGAAGTCACCACGTTTTTGCCGTTTTCAAGCGCCATAACGATGCAATCATACGCAAAATCGTTGCCGCCCAGCACCTCTACCACGGTGTCGATCCGAGGATTCGCGCAAATTTCTTCTTTGGTAGCGGCGTACAGTGCGCCGAGTTCCGCTTTCTTTTGCGGTAAATCGAGTATTTTTAACGTTTTAACGCCGTATTCCGCAGGCAGTTCCTCTATCAGCGCCGCCACGCCGCGCCCGATTGTGCCATAACCTAATATACCGATATTCATTGTTTTTTCTCCGTTTTTTTGCGTATTTCTCGGCATTTTCTCCCCGTGATTTTTGCGAATTCGCCGTTATTCGAACGCCGTAAGAGAAACTTCCCGCACGCGCGGCGTTTTTTTAAGTTCGTTCAGCATTTCGTACAGCGAGGCGTTCACGCCGCCCGCATCCACCATTACGGTAAAATACGCAACGGAATGAATCGGCATATTCTGATTGATCGTAAGCACGTTACAACCGAACGACGATATACAATTCAGAACGGCGGAAAGAACGCCGGGCTCGTTCTGCGTTTTAAAACTGAATATGGCTTTGCGCCCGTATTCCTCCGTGGGTTCGAATACCTTGTCTTTATACTTATAATAAGTAGAACGGCTGACGCCGTATTTATCGCATACCTCGCTTACCGTCTTTTTTTCGTATTCTATCTCGCGTTTGGCTTGCGCCACTATGAGAAAATGCGGCGGCAACGCGTCTTTGGCAATCATCAGAAAGTCGTTTTTCATTGCGAAATCACCTCCGCGCCTTTGTGCACCACGCTTAATTCAAGCGTGCGCCAACCGGCGTCCTTCCATTTTTGGGCAAGCGTTACGTATTTTTCGCCTACGGCAAGCAACGTTGAGCCGGAACCGCTCACCGCCACGGCAAAGCCCTGCGCTTCCGTTTCTTTTTTTAATTCTTCGCCGCCCTCAATCAGCGGCAGGCGGTAGGGTTGGTGCAATTTATCCTGAAACGCTTCTTTCAAAAGCGCCTGATCCCCCCGTTCCATCGCACGCGGCAGATTGATCGCGCGCGAAAGCGTAAAAACGATGTCCTTATAGCCGAGCGTTTGGGGTAAAGCGCGCCGCGCTTCCCTCGTGGAACACGCGAACGGC
The DNA here is from genome assembly GCA_028720205.1 of Clostridia bacterium. Taxonomy (GTDB): domain Bacteria; phylum Bacillota; class Clostridia; order Christensenellales; family Borkfalkiaceae; genus Scatosoma. Next base: position 24,860 of record JAQYLE010000035.1, on the reverse strand, counting down.
GGTACCAGCGCGGTGAAAACCAGTTTCTCCGATACGTCGTATTGTTCCGCATGCACTTTATCATTTTCCGTAATCGAGCATACCATACCCCCGAGATACGCGGGGGCAACGTTATCGGGGTGTCCTTCCACCGCCGTCATCACGGATAACAGCGTGCTTTCGTCCGTCTTTCCCATCGTAAAATAATCCGCCGCCAGAACGCCCGCCACAACGCACGTGGCGCTGGAACCCAGCCCCCTTTCGAACGGCACGCCCATACCGCCGTCGGCGGGATAAATCCGCACGGGAACATATTTTTTGCCCGTGACTTCGAAAAACTTTTTATAAGCCTTTAACAGCAGGTTCTCGCCGCCTTTATCTACGGACGCAAACGCCGAAACGTCGTCCGCTCCGCTTTCTTCGAAGCAAAAACAGTTATACGCGGTGAGGGCGATTCCCGCGCAGTCGAACGCCGAACCGAGGTTGGCGGAAGTGGCGGGCACGCGCACTGTAATTTTACGATTGCGGTAATAAACGCGATCGAGTACTTCTTCACGCGTAGCAATATGCGTTTTTATTTCGCCTGAAAAAAGCGCCTTCACGCGACTCGGAACGGCTACGCCCGCATACTTCGCCACCGCTTCGATCTGCGCGTATTCCCCCGCCGCGTCAATATGCAGCGCTTCGCACATCGTAGACGGAAATTTGAACGGCGACGCCGTGGAAACGATTAACGTATGACTCTTTTCCGCGCTTTTCTCCTGCGCGTTTCCTTGTTGCGCGTTGCGATACGTTTCGTAACAATCGAACGCTACGGCAGTGTGCGGATCGATGAGTAAATTATACTCGTCGTGCGCGCGTTTTATCGCCGCCAGGGTGCGTTGCTCGTCCGCAAAGCCGCAGGCAAAGTCGCAAAGATTGCTTTTTGTCTGCGCCGAAATTTCGTATCTGCCGCAATTTTCCAGAGCGGACATATACTCTTTCACTTCCTCCGCGTTTCCGCCCGAAGCGAAATACAAAAGCCGTTCGAGATTGGAAGAAACCAGAATATCCATCGCGGGAGAATTCGATTTATAGAACGGTCGGTTTTTATCGTACACGCCCGTTTTGAAAAAATCGGTAAGCACGTTGTTTTTGTTGGAGGCGCAAACGAAAGCGCCGTAGGGCACGCCGATTTTCTTTGCCAGATACCCCGCCAGAATATCGCCGAAATTCCCCGTGGGCACTACCGCGTCTATTTTTTCGCCGTAGCGGATAACGCCCCTTTTCACCAGCGTGAAATACGCGTAGGCGTAATATACGATTTGCGGCACAAGTCTGCCGATATTGATAGAATTCGCCGAACAAAGCGTTACGTCGCCGTTCTTGGGATACTGCGAAAAAATACGTTTTACAAACGTCTGACAATCGTCGAAATTGCCCCGCATAGCCAGAGCGTTGGTGCGCGCGGACGTGAAATGCAGCATCTGCCGCTCCTGCACTTCGGAAACGCCGCCCGCAGGGTAAAGAACAAGCGTATCGTAACCGCGCGCGCCCCCGAAGCCGGAAAGCGCCGCGCCGCCCGTATCGCCCGAAGTGGCTACCAGAACCAGAGTTTTTCCGCTTTCGCCGTTTTTGCGCTTGGCTATGTTTAAAAGATGCGGCAACGCCGTAAGCGCCATATCCTTAAACGCCAGCGTGGGGCCGTGATACAGTTCCAGCAGAGAAAATCCTTCTTTTCCGCCGTTCGCGCCGTTTTCTTTCACCGTGTTCACGCGCGCAAACGCTTCGGGAAAATTCTCCTCGTTATAAGAACTCTCCACCGCCTCTTCGATCTCTTCGGGAGTAAAATCATCGAAAAACGCCGCGAAAATCTTCCGCGCAAACGTTTTATAATCCTTGCCCGCGTAACTTTCGTCAAACCCGATTTCTTCTGTTTTTTCGGGAACGAACAGTCCGCCGTCGGCGGCAAGACCTTTTATTATCGCCCGGCTCGCCGTTACCCTTTCGCCGCCTCTCGTGCTTACGTACATGCTATGCTCCTTATTTTTACCGCGCGACAACCGTTTTTTATCAGTCGTCTTTGCGTTTTGTGTTTTAGAAAAATAGTTATGGTAATATAATAATATATCTTTCGTAAAAAAACAAGTGTTTGCCGCACGTGAACAAAATAATTTTGTCAAACGAACAAAATAATATTCTCTGTTCGCCCTGCAAGAACAATTACATACTTTAAAAAGCAAACGCCGCGCCGCTTTGTTTACCGCATAAAGCGGTTTGCAAAGGGCGCGGCATATTTTCTTTTTAATCGCGCTTTACCGATAGTAAAACGCAACGAATTATTCTGCGGTTTCTTTTTTCTCCTCCTGCGCAGGATTCTTATAGGCGCCTACGTACTGCGGAGAAAGTTGTTTGTAATCTTTCATGCCCGTGCCTGCGGGAATGAGTTTGCCGATGATCACGTTTTCCTTCAAGCCGATAAGGTAATCGCGCTTGGTGCGGATCGCCGCCTCGGTAAGCACGCGCGACGTTTCCTGGAAGGATGCCGCGGAAAGGAAACTGTCCGTAGCGAGCGACGCCTTGGTGATACCAAGCAACACGCGCTTTGCCAATGCGGGGCGTTTGCCCGCCATAACGGCTTTCTGGCTCTCTTCCTGGAAGGCGTTGAGATCCACGAGTTCGCCGGGCAGCAGATCGGTATCGCCCGCGTTTTCCACGCGTACTCGCTTCAACATCTGCCGAACGATGATTTCGATGTGCTTATCGTTGATATCCACGCCCTGCGAACGGTATACCGACTGTACCTGTTCGAGAATGTAGTCCTGCACGCCCGAAACGCCTTTGATACGCAGAATATCCTGCGGATAAACGCTGCCGAGGTTGAGCAGGTCGCCGGGTTGCACTCTGTCGCCGTCTTTCACTTTCAATTCCGCGTTGAACGGCAACACGTACTCCTTGAGTTGCTCGCCCGTGGTTTCGTCTTTCACGAACACGTGTTTCATATTGTCCGCCGTATCGATGGAAACGACGCCCGCCACTTCGCTTAACGTTGCGCAACCTTTCGGGCGGCGCACTTCAAACAATTCCTCCACGCGGGGCAGACCTTGCGTGATATCGCCCGTAGCGGCGATACCGCCTGTGTGGAAGGTACGCATGGTAAGTTGCGTGCCCGGTTCGCCGATGGACTGCGCCGCAATGGTTCCCACCGCTTCGCCAACCTGCACGGGAAGCGTGGTTGCCATGTTCTTGCCGTAGCACTTCGCGCACACGCCCACCTTCGAACGGCAGGAAAATACGCTGCGAATGGATACTTCGCGGATATTCGCTTTAACGATGGAGGAAGCGAGTTCTTCGGTAATGAATTCGTTCTCTTTCACCAGCACTTCGCCGTTTTCCGGATTCACCACGTCTTCCGAGGCGAATCTGCCCACCAGACGGTCTTTCAGACTTTCGATTTCTTCGCCGGAAGCGTCCAGAATGGCGCGCACCTTCATGCCCATCGGCTTCTTTCCCGCGCAACAATCTTCTTCGCGCACGATGATTTCGTGCGAAACGTCTACCAGACGGCGCGTAAGATAGCCGGAGTCCGCCGTCTTCAACGCGGTATCGGTTAAACCTTTACGTCCGCCGTGGGAAGAGATGAAATATTCCAGCACGGAAAGTCCGTTTCTGAAACACGATTTAACGGGAACTTCGATTTTCTTACCCTGCGGGTTCACCATGAGTCCGCGCATGCCGGAAAGTTGTTTGATCTGGTCGATCGAACCGCGGGCGCCGGAATCCGCCATCATCCAGATAGGATTGAACTTATCCGTTTCGCCCTGCTTTTCAAGCAGCGTAGCCACCTGTTTCGTAGCGTCGTCCCACTGTTCGATCACCGCCTGATAGCGTTCTTCTTCGCTCAATAAACCGCGGGCGTACTTCTTGGCGATTTTGCCCACCGCTTCTTCCGCTTTATCAACGATTTCCGTCTTTTCTTCGGGAATCTTCATATCGAATACGGAAGTGGTAAGCGCGGCGAGCGTGGAATATTTATAGCCTCTTTCCTTAATCGCGTCGAGCACGTACGAAGCCTTGGGCGCCGCGCCCGTTTTGAAGCAGGCTTCCACTATTCTGGAAAGGTGCTTTTTGCCGATGGCGCGCTTGTTTCCGATAAACTCCGCGTCAAGTTCTAACCGCAGATACGATTGCGGCGTATCGCGGGGCACAAAATTAAGATCCTGCGGCAAGCCGTCGTTATAAATCAGCCTGCCTATCGTGGTGCGGATAATACCCGTCACCTCTCTTCTGCCCGTCTTTTCGTTAAGCCGTACGGTGGCGCATTTAATCGGCGCTCTTCCTTCCGCAACGTCTTTATCGAAATCGCATTCGCAGGTATACGGCAAAGGCAAATCGTCGAATTTCCCTTCGGGAAGTTCCACCACGCGTTGCAGATACATTTCGTCCTGCTCGTGCGCCGCTTTGGTCTGATAGGCTAAAATCGCCTCGTTTTCAGAGGAATACACGGGCGGAACGTACACTTCGCCGTTCTCGTCCGGACGCCCCTGCGCGTCGTACTTTTTGCCCTCTTCGCGGCGTTTGATGGTAAGACAGTACGCGCCGATAATCATATCCTGCGTGGGCGACATTACCGATTTGCCGTCGGCAAGTTTTAAAATGTTGTTTGCGGAAAGCATTAAAAATCTCGCTTCCGCCTGCGCTTCTATACTCAACGGAAGGTGCACCGCCATCTGGTCGCCGTCGAAGTCGGCGTTGAACGGACCGCATACAAGCGGAGAAATTTTAATCGCTCTGCCCTCGATCAGCACGGGTTCGAACGCCTGAATGGAAAGGCGGTGCAGCGTGGGCGCGCGGTTCAAAAGCACGGGGTGGTCTTTAATCACGTCTTCCAGAACGTTCCATACCATGTCTTTGGCTTTTTCCACGGCGCGCTTCGCCGTTTTGATGTTATGGCATTGCCCGCTTTCCACAAGGCGGCGCATGATGAACGGCTTGAAAAGTTCAATCGCCATTTCCTTGGGCAAGCCGCATTGATAAATTTTGAGTTCCGGCCCTACCACGATAACCGAACGCCCGGAATAATCCACGCGTTTACCTAACAGGTTCTGACGGAAACGCCCCTGCTTGCCGCGAAGCATTGCGGAAAGCGATTTGAGTTCCCTGTTCGAAGGGCCGGAAAACGCTTTTCCTCTTCTGCCGTTATCGATCAGCGCGTCCACCGCCTCCTGCAACATACGCTTTTCGTTTTTCACGATCATTTCCGGCGCGGAAATTTCCATCATCTTCTTCAAGCGGTTGTTGCGGTTGATCACGCGACGGTACAGGTCGTTTAAATCGGACGTAGCGAATCTGCCGCCGTCCAGTTGCACCATGGGGCGGATATCGGGGGGAATCACGGGAAGAACGGTTAAAATCATCCATTCGGGGCGGTTGCCGCTCTTTCTGAACGATTCCACCACTTCGAGGCGTTTGATCGCCTTTACCGCTTTCTGCCCCTGCGGATTATCCGCGATGATCTGCTTACACTCTTCCGCCTCTTTATCGAGGTCCACCGCCATTAAAAGTTCGCGGATAGATTCCGCGCCCATACCCACTTTCAAACCGGTAACGGAAGAATCGCCGTATTTCTCTTCGATTTCGCGCAGTTGCTTTTCGGTAATCACCTGCTTTACGGAAAGTTCGCTTACGCTGCCCGGATCGAGCACCACGTATTCCGCAAAATAAATGACTTTTTCCAAAGGCTTGGGGCTCATATCGAGGAGCAAGCCGATTTTAGAGGGTACGCCCTTGAAATACCAGATGTGCGACACGGGAGCGGCGAGTTCGATGTGCCCCATACGCTCTCTTCTCACCTTGGAACGGGTGATTTCCACGCCGCACTTTTCGCACACGTGCCCTTTGTATTTTACTCTTTTATATTTTCCGCAATGACATTCCCAGTCCTTCATCGGCCCGAAAATCTTTTCGCAGAAAAGTCCGTCGCGTTCGGGTTTCTGGGTGCGGTAATTGATGGTTTCGGGCTTGGTTACTTCGCCGTACGACCATTCTCTGATTTTTTCCGGAGACGCTATACTGATCTGAATGGAATTGAAATCGTTTAATTCGTACATATTCTAATCTCCTTATTAGTCCTCGTCGTCCTTGCCGTCGTCCTCAACCTCTTCGAACAAAGAGCCGAAATTGAAGTCTTCGTCGTCGTCCGAGAAATCGTCGTCGTCCGTAAGTTCGCCCGAATCGTCGTCCTCGTTTTCGTTCTCCTCCTCTTCGTCCTCGAAGAGAGAAACGTCGTCGTCCTCGTTTTCGTCTTCGTCCTCGTCGTCTTCCGAAAAGTCGATGTCTTCCAGTTCGGCTTCTTTTTCGATTTCCTTTCTGCGCTCGTCCTCGTCGCGCGCCTCCTCTTCGTCGTCGAATTCGCGGATAATGAGTTCGTCGCCCGTTTCGGTAAGCACTTTCACGTCCAGCGCCAGCGACTGCAATTCTTTCAACAGCACTTTAAACGCTTCGGGAATGCCCGGTTCGGAGATATTCTCGCCTTTTACGATGGATTCGTACGTTTTAACGCGCCCCACGATATCGTCCGATTTTACGGTGAGAATTTCCTGCAAAATATGCGCCGCGCCGTACGCTTCCAGCGCCCACACTTCCATTTCGCCGAATCGCTGACCGCCGAACTGCGCTTTGCCGCCCAGAGGCTGCTGCGTAACCATGGAATAAGGACCGATAGAACGCGCGTGAATCTTGTCGTCGACAAGGTGAATGAGTTTAATCATATACTGAACGCCGATGGTAACGCGGTTTTCGAAAGGTTCGCCCGTTCTGCCGTCGAACACCTGGAATTTACCGTCCACCTTTCCGTCGGGGTTAAGCAGGTTGTTTTCGCGGAACATCGTTTCGATGTCCTTTTCCGTCGCGCCGTCGAACACGGGCGTGGCGATCTTCCAGCCGAGTTGTTTGCACACGTATCCGAGGTGCACTTCCAGCACCTGACCGATATTCATACGCGAGGGAACGCCTAAGGGGTTGAGCAGAATCTGAAGCGGCGTGCCGTCCGCAAGGAAGGGCATATCCGCCTGAGAAAGCACGCGGGAAATAACGCCCTTGTTGCCGTGGCGACCCGCCATTTTATCGCCCACCTGTATTTTACGCTTCTGCGCGATATACACGCGCACGAGTTTGGAAACGCCCGGTTCGAGTTCGTCTTTGTTTTCTCTCGTGAACACTTTCACGTCCACTACCACGCCGCCTTCGCCGTGAGGCACGCGCAGGGAAGTATCGCGCACTTCGCGCGATTTTTCGCCGAAGATCGCGCGGAGCAACCGTTCTTCCGGCGTAAGTTCCGTTTCGCCCTTGGGGGAAACTTTCCCCACCAGAATATCGCCGCTCTGCACTTCCGCGCCGATGCGCACGATGCCGTCTTCGTCCAGATCTTTCAGCGCGTCGTCGCCCACGTTGGGTATATCGCGCGTGATTTCTTCGGGGCCGAGTTTGGTATCTCTCGCCTCCGTTTCGTGTTCCTCGATATGAATGGAAGTGAACACGTCGTCCTGCACGAGTTTTTCCGAAAGCAGAATGGCGTCTTCGTAGTTGTAGCCTTCCCACTCCATATAGCCCACGAGAATGTTTTTGCCGAGGGCGAGTTCGCCGTTGTTGGTGGAAGGGCCGTCGGCGATGATTTCACCTTTCGCCACTCTGTCGCCCGTGGATACGATGGGCCGCTGGTTTAAACACGTGCCCTGGTTGGAGCGTTCGAATTTCTTCAAAGGATATTCGTCCACCGTGCCGTTGTCTTCGCGCACTTTTATCATATTGGAAGCGCACGCGATTACAACGCCCGCCTCTTTCGCCGTTACCATAACGCCCGAATCGCGCGCGATCGCCGCTTCGATACCCGTGGCGACTATGGAAGATTCCGTCTTTAACAGAGGCACCGCCTGACGCTGCATGTTCGAACCCATCAGCGCGCGGTTGGTATCGTCGTTTTCAAGGAAGGGAATAAGCGCCGTGGCTACGGAAACGAGTTGCTTGGGCGAAACGTCCATATAGTCCATTTTTTCGCGCGGCATTTCCGTAATTAAATCCTGATGACGGCAACTTACGCGTTCGTGCACGAATCTGCCCGTTTCGTCCAGCGGTTCGTTCGCCTGCGCCACGATGTATCTGTCCTCTTCGTCCGCCGTAAGGTAATCCACGTGATCGGTAACGATGCCCGTATCTTTATCCACGCGGCGGTAAGGGCTCATGATAAAGCCGTATTCGTTTACTTTGGCAAACGTGGCAAGCGAGGAAATCAGACCGATGTTCTGCCCTTCGGGCGTTTCTATCGGGCACATACGCCCGTAATGCGTGTGGTGAATATCGCGCACTTCAAACGTGGCGCGGTCTCTGTTCAAGCCGCCGGGGCCGAGCGCGGAAAGTTTACGCTTGTGCGTGAGTTCCGCAATCGGGTTGGTCTGATCCATAAACTGCGAAAGTTGCGAAGAGCCGAAGAACTCGCGGATAACGGCGGATACGGGGCGGATATTGATAAGCCCCGACGCGGTGACTTCCATAGGATCCTGCGTCGCCATTCTTTCTTTAATCAACCTTTCAAGGCGGGAAATGCCCACGTGCAACTGATTCTGCAAGAGTTCGCCTACCGAACGCACGCGGCGGTTGCCGAGGTGATCGATGTTATCTATCGTGCCGATGCCGTATTTTAAATCGAGGTTGGTGGAAACGGAAGCCACGATATCGTCTACCGTGATATGCTTGTGGCACAGTTTGTCCGCCAGAGGGCGAATCGCCTTCTTTTCCTCTTTGGTGGGAACGGGGTTCTCGCGCGAGAGAATTTCGTGGAACAACTTACACGCGGCAACGAATTTTCTTCTGTTGTCGCGGCGCTTTTCGCGGTTTTTCTTCTCTTCCTGCTTTTCGTCCTCTTCCTCGGGTTTTTCCTTGGTGTAATACAGCGCGTCGATTTCGCCTATATACCGTTCCGCCACCTCTTCCACGCTCGATTCCGCGCATGCGGCGGCAATCGTTTTCGAAAATACGTAGTTAGGGTAATATACGGTGGGAAGAAGCCCGAAGTCTTTCGGGCGCGCCTGCAAGGGAATATCGGAAATCGCGGAAAAATCCACCGTATTGTTGGCGATGATCTTATGTCGGATTTCGCCTTCTTCGGGGTCGTTGACAAGCACGAACACTTCGTTTACGCCCGCGTTCTGAATTTCGCGCGCTTTCGCCTCGGAGATCTTTTCGCCGGCGCTTGCCAGAATTTCGCCCGTTTCGGGGTTGACGATGTCGTCCGCCGCGATCTGCCCCGGCAGACGGTAAGCAAGGTTGAGTTTTTTATTGTACTTGTATCTGCCCACCTTGGCTACGTCGTAACGGCGGGTATCGAAAAACAGATTGTAAAGGTGCGTACGCACGGAATCTTCCGTAGGCACTTCGCCCGGGCGCAACCGTCTGTACAGTTCGATGAGCCCGTCCGATTCAGATTTGGTGGTATCTTTCGCCACCGTTTCGCGAATCATTTTATCGCCGGGGAAAAGTTGCTCTATGGCGTGATCGGAGCCGAAGCCCAGCGCGCGCAAAAGCACCGTAACGCAAAGTTTTTTCTTTCTGTCCACGCGCACGTACAGCGTATCCTGCGCGTCCTGTTCCAGTTCCAGCCACGCGCCTTTGTTGGGCATAACGGTGGTGGTGAACATCTCCTTGCCCGTCTTATCTTTCGAAGAGGCGTTGTATACGCCCGGCGAGCGGACGAGTTGCGAAACGATAACGCGTTCCGCGCCGTTGATAATGAACGAGCCGTTTTCGGTCATCTTGGGCAGATCGCCCATAAACACTTCCTGATCCACCACTTCGTTTTTCACCTTGTTGACAAGGCGTACTTTCACGCGGAGAGGCAGGGAATAGGTAGCGTCGCGGTTGCGGCATTCTTTTTCGTCGTACTTGGGTTTATCGCCGAAACGATGATCGAGAAAATACAGTTCGAAGTGATCGGAATAGTCGGTGATCGGCGAAAAATCTTCGAACACTTCGTCGATTCCCTCTTCGATAAACGCTCTGTAACTCTCTTTCTGAATTTCGACGAGTTCGGGAATATCGATGACTTCGTTGATCTTGCCGAACTTGCGCCTTTCGTTCTTGCCGTACTTGCAAACAGGTAAATCCATCGGTTTAAATTGCTCCTTATTTGTTTTTGAGGCGATTTACCGAGTATATCTTTTCATCGATAAAAATCAATTTTTTGCGTTTGGGTTGCTTTTTTTATTATTCTTCGCTTTACTTTTTTTCCGCATTGCGCTATAATAAACGGGTAAATCACAAACGAATACGCGGCATTTCTTTGTTGTGCACGGTTTTCGCTTGTTTCCGCGGCTTTTTCGCCGTAAAAATCTGCGGTTTTCGTCCGTTATTTTTCGCTTATTTTTTACCGTTTTTTAATGCCGTAAGCGCAATACGCCATAGTAACGCATAATAATACATTATCTAATTATATCCGACGGCGGAAAAGATGTCAAGCGTTTTTGAAGGCTTTGAAAAAAAGTAAATAATTTTTTTGGTAATTTTTTCTTTTTCAACGTTTTTTTACGTATTTCGCCGCAGTAACTACGCGTATCGCGCGGCAACGCGTTTATTCAACCGAGGTGTTTTTTGTATGAGAATCGACAAATTTTTAAAAGTATCGCGCCTTTTAAAGCGCAGAAGCGTGGCGCAGGAAGCGTGCGGCGCGGATAAAATTCTTTTAAACGGCAAAGCCGCCAAACCGGGCGCGCGCGTAAAAGAAGGCGATATTATCGAAATTCTCTTTGCCGGCGGCACCCTCAGATGCCGCGTGCTTGCCGTAAAAGAAACGGTGAAGAAAGACGAGGCGGCAAGTATGTACGAGGTGCTTGCATGAACGGCGAAACAAAAATCAGCGCGGTGATCTGCGCGGGCGGCAAAGGCACGCGCGCCGGTTTTTCGCAAAACAAACTGCTGAAAAACGTGCTGGGAATTTCCGTTTTAGAACGTACTCTGGCGGCGTTTTCTCTGCCGGAAATCGACGAAATCGTGGTGGCGGCGGCAAAAGACGATTTTGCTAAGATACAACCGATTTGCAAAAAGTACGGCGCGAAAATAACGGAAGGCGGAAAAACGCGCTTTTTTTCCGTATACAACGCCTTGCGCGCGGCAAGCGGAACTATCGTGCTTGTTCACGACGGCGCGCGCCCGTTCGTATCTTCCGAAACGATTCGGGAATGTATTCGCTCCGTGCGCGATTTTCAAAGCGGCGTCTGCGCCGTACCCGCCACGGATACGCTTGCCTGCGCCGACGAAGAGGGCAACGTTCGTTCCTATCCCGCACGCGCCAAAACCTACCGCATTCAGACGCCGCAGGGGTTTTATTTAAGCGAACTGCTCACGGCGTACAACCGGGCGGCGACCGACGGAAAAACCGACTTCACCGACGATTCTTCGGTATATGCCGCGTACGTGCGCGCGCCTAAATTATGCAAAGGCGAAGAAAAAAACGTAAAACTCACTTACGCCGAAGATTTTCAAAAGGCTTTTTCGCGCGTGGGAATCGGCGTGGATACGCACGCGTTCGGCAAAAATCAGAATTATATTTTACTCGGCGGCGTGAAAATTCCCGCAAAGAGCGGACTTGTCGCGCACAGCGACGGCGACGTTTTAGCGCACGCCGTTTGCGACGCTCTGCTTTCGGCTGCCGGGCTGAACGACATCGGGCATTACTTCCCCGATACCGATGAAAAATGGAAAAACGCCGATTCCATGCAGATGCTTGCCGCCGTGCTTGCGCTGGTGAAAGAACGCGGCTTTTCCCCCGCGAATTTATCGGTAGCCGTGCAGGCGGAAACGCCGCGCCTCGCGCCGTATATCAGCGAAATAAAACAATCGCTTGCCGCCGCCCTGTCCCTGCCGCTTTCGGCGGTGGGCGTATCGGCGGGCACAAACGAAAAACTCGGCTACGTGGGCGAAGGCAAAGGCATCACCGTAAACGCGGCCGTACTGTTAGAAACGCTGTAACCGCCTTTTTTTATCTGCAAAACGCCGCCCTTTCGGGCGGAACAACAGGAGCAAAAAACAACAGGAGTTAAACCGTTATGTCTGCAAAAACCGCCACTCAATTCGTCTGCTCTGAATGCGGCTATGCCGCGCCCCGCTGGCTGGGTAAATGTCCTTCGTGCGGCGCGTTCAACACCATGCAGGAAGAAATAACTTCCGCCCCCGCCGCAAACGCGGGCAAGCCGAAAAACGCGGCGAGCCGTTCGGCGTTCGCTCTTCCGGGCGGCAAGGCAAAACCTCTTTCCGAAGTGAACTACGAAGAATTTCAACGCGTTTCTTCGGGCATATCCGAACTGGACGCGGTGCTTGGCGGCGGTATCGTGCGCGGTTCGCTGGTGCTGCTCGGCGGCGACCCCGGCATTGGCAAAAGCACGCTTTTAACGCAGGCGGCGGCGTTTCTTGCAAAAGATCACCGCGTGCTGTACGTTTCCGCCGAAGAGAGTTGTTCGCAGGTAAAAATGCGGTGCGACAGGCTGGGGCTTTCTTCCGGTTCGATGCTGCTTTTAAACGAGACGAATTTAGAGGCGATAGAAGAAAACCTCGACGGCGTGGAATACGCGGTGATCGATTCCGTGCAGGCGATTTACACCGACGCGCTTTCCTCGGCGGCGGGCAGCGTGGGGCAGGTGCGCGAATGCGCCGCCTCGCTGATGCGCATCGCCAAAAACCGCGGCATAACCTTTTTCATCATCGGGCACGTCACCAAAGAAGGCTCGCTGGCGGGGCCGAAAGTTTTAGAACACATCATGGATACCGTGCTGTACTTCGAAGGCGAGCAGGAGGAAAATTACAAACTGCTCCGCGCGGTGAAAAACCGCTTCGGTTCGGCGCAGGAAGTGGGCGTTTTCGAAATGACGGAACGGGGTCTGAAAAGCGTCGTATCCCCTTCCGACCTGTTCCTTTCCGATACGCGCGGGGTAGCGGCGGGCAGCGTGGTTACTCCCGCCGTAGGCGGCAACCGCTGTATGAGCGTGGAATTGCAGACGCTGATTTCGCGCACGGCGTACGGCTTGCCCCGACGCATGTCCTTAGGCATAGATTACAACAAACTCGTGGTGTTAATCGCCGTTTTAGAAAAGCGTTGCGGCGTGCCCTTCTATACGTCGGACGTATATATCAACGCCATGGGCGGCATTCGCCTTGCCGAGCCGAGCGTGGATCTTGCCGTTTGCGCCGCGCTTGCCAGCGCCGCGGCGGACGTGCCCGTGGATAAATATACCGCGGTGTTCGGCGAAGTGGGGCTGACGGGCGAAGTGCGCGCGGTATCGTTTGCCGAAAAACGGGTGAACGAATGCATTAAAACGGGCTTTAAACGGGTAATTCTGCCCGCAAAATGCATGAACGCCTGCCGCAAATACGAAAAGCAGATAGAACTGATTCCCGTATCTTACGTGAATCAGATGATAAAGGCGGCAGGTCTTCGCGCAAACCGTACGGAACCGATTTCCCACGGCGCTATGCCCTCCGACGCCGTAAACAAGCGGTAAATTCTTCCGTTCCGCCCGTCCTTTTTATAATTCAACGCCCCGAAAAAAGCAGCCGATCCGTTTGCTTTTTTCGGGGCGTTATTTCCTTTTCTTTTATATCTGATTATCCTCAACCGCCGATGAAAATATCTCGTCCGGAGTATGCACGAGGCGTTCGGCGCCGTGCGAGAGCAAAAACGCTTCGTCTTTAAATCCCCAGCATACCGAAATGCAGGGCAGCGCCGCGTTTCGCGCCGTTAAAATATCCACCTCCGAATCGCCGATATACACCGCCGTGCCGCCGCCCAGCCGCTCTATCGCCGCAAAAACCGCGTCGGGCGCCGGCTTTTTGCGTATGCCCGCCTCTTCGTTTTCCCCCGCCGCCGCGTCGATCAGCGCACCGAAGTATCTGCGGCAAAGTTCCCGCACGGCGAAATCCGCCTTGTTGGAAACCACGGCGGTTTTCTTTCCCGCCGCTTTCAGGCGCGTCAGAAGTTCCGTAACGCCGGCGTACGGCGCGGTATGATCGCACATATGTGCGCCGTAATATTCTTTAAAATGCGAGAACGCAGTTAAAAACGTCTCCGTTTCCGCCGCTCTCTTTCCCAGCGCGCGTTCGATTAAAAGGCGTATGCCGTTGCCCACGAACGAACGCACCTCTTCCTGCGAACGCTCTTGCGCGCCGACAAACCGCATCGCCGCGTTTACGGAAAGCGTTAAATCTTGTAGCGTGTTTAACAGCGTGCCGTCCAGATCGAAAACGTAAATATCGTAATTGTCGCCATTTGCATTCATAATTTTTTTCATTCGCGCGTTTATCGGGTTATCCCAGCGCCTCTTTCGCCGCACGTAAAAACGACGCGCGGTTGTCGCTGCCCGTTTTGATGTAAATCGCCGAGATATAATTGCGCGCCGTGCCCTCCGAAAGTTTCAGCGCGGCGGAAATCTGACGGTTGGTAAACCCGTCGTACATCATCAGCGCGATTTCCGTTTCGCGTTCGGAAAGGGAAAAAGCGCGTTTTAAGCGTATTTCCCTGTCGGCGGCAACGTCCTTCGCCGCGTCGGCAATGCGCCGCGCGATTTTGGCAGGCAGAATGGTATCGCCCGCATAAGCGTTCTTCACCGCGTCGATCAAAGCGGAAGCGCCGATGTCCTTTAAAAGATATCCCGAAGCGCCGTGATTGATGGCGTTTAAAATATAGTCGCTGTCGTCAAACGTGGTAAGCACCACCACTTTGATCTGAGGAAATTCCGTTTTGATACGTTGCGTGGCAACCACGCCGTTCATATTGGGCATACGGATATCCATCATAACCACGTCCGGTTGCCAGACGCGGCATTTTTCCAAAGCGTCCGCGCCGTCCGCGGCGATTCCCGTCACCTCGATTTTATCGTCCGTTTCCAGAACGCTTTTTATTCCTTCCGCCAGAATCGTCTGATCGTCCGCGATCAGCACTTTGATTTTTTCATTCGCCATCGATTTTTACTCCTTGTTTACCTTCCGCATTCTCTTCTTCGCCAAGCGATTCCGAAACGTCAGGCGCGTCGGCAGGCAAAGTGATTTCTATTTCAAATCCGCTATCCTCTTCGAACGAATATTCCACGCACCCCCCGAGGCTTTGCGCCCGTTCTTCCATGCCCGTTAACCCGAACCCTTTTTTAAACGGCTCTTTTGCGCCGCAACCGTTATCGGCAAGCAGAAATTTCAGCGTGCGCCCTTCTTTTTTCAACTCGAAATAAAACGCCGTGGCGCCGCCGTGGCGCAAGCCGTTGGAAATCCCCTCTTTCAGCGAATTGCATAAAAACCGGAACTTGGCGGGAGAAACGGAAATATCGTCCACGTCCGAACGCACGACGATTCCCGTGCCGTCGGAAGATTCGTGAATGATTGCGGTAAGCGCTTCTTTCAGCGTGTCGTTTTCTTTCGCGCCCGATAGCAAATGTACGCTTTCGCGCAACTCTTCCAGCGCGTGCTTCGCCTGTAAGTTCGCCGCCACGATGCGGCTTTTCGCCTCCGCGGGATTTTTATCGATAACAAGTTTCGCCGCTTCCGTCTGCATAATAACGGTAGTGATGGAATGCCCCGCCGTATCGTGAATGTCTTTGGCGATCCGCTGCCGCTCTTCCAGCGCCGTTACCTCCGCCAGATCGGCGTACGCCTCTTCCAATTGTCTGTTGCTTTCGTCCAGCCTGCGGAGCGTTTCGGAAAGTTTTACGGACTGACGGTATAATCTCACGGCGAAAGTGACGGCAATGAAATGCACCATTAAAATCACAAGGTCGTTGAACGACTGCGCGAACACCCACAGTCCCGCGCCGTCCGTCTGTCTGATCAGACCGGAAATCCACAGAGTTACCACGTACACCACAAGCGATACGAAACAACCAAGAAGCGAAGCGGATAATCTTTCCGCGCTCAGATAATAATCGGTGAGAATAATCATATACAGCGTAGAAAGGTATCTGCTGCCCGTCACCGCGGTGAGGCAAAACGCCGCCAAAGAATCCAACGCATAACACCAGAGTTTCGCGCGGAATTTTTTTAAAGCGACCAGCCGCACGGTTTCCGCCCCCGTCAGCACCGCTACGGATATGCAGACGAGCACCAGTCCCGTATACGAATGCGCCTGCCGCGCCAGAACGATTTGCGGAATTAAAATAAACGATTCGATCACCAGCATAAACACGAAAAGCAGTATTTTCCCAAGCAGAAAATACGTCTGCGCGTTTCGCCAATCCAGCGATTCAAGCAGTTGCCGCACCGCGTTCTTTTCCTTTTTAGCAGGCTCGGCTTGCCGTTCGCCTTCCGTCGTTTTTCCGCTTTCCGCCGCCCGGTCTTCCCGTTTCGGCTCCTCAACGTTTTGCATGCGCTCCGCGCCGCCTCTCTTCATGGTTCACCCTTGTTTTTTCCGTTTTACCGTATTTTAGCACACCGCGTTAAAAATGTCAACTTTCTTACGCCTCTTAACCTTTCTCGCCTTTCTTTTTCCTCTTCTCCGCCGCGCGCGGAAAAGCGGCTTTCCGCCGCCCGCATTTACCGCGCGTAAGAAAAGCCGCCTTTTACCGTTCTGTTATTTATATATTCGCCAGGCTTTTCCCGGTTTAACTAAAACCCGCCCGCGCTCAGCGCACGGAATACTGCGTTTTTTCGTCCGCTTCTAAAAGCAATCTGCCTTTGAGGGGCAGAAAACGGGAAGAGCCGCCCGCGTATACTTCGAACCAGCCGTTTTCGGCGTACCACCTGCCCAGAGAAACGTTATAATAGGCAAACGAGGAAAAATCGAGTTTAACGCGCACCGTCCTGGTTTCGTGCGGCGCGATAAAATCTTTCGAAAAACCTTTCAGTTCCTTTTCGGGGCGGTGCACCATAGCGGAAACGTCTTTCACGTACACCTGAGAAATTTCTTTGCCCGCCACGGAAGAAACGTTGGTAATATCGTAAATCACGTCGTAATCGTATTCGCCCTTCTTTTCTATGCGCAGATTGCTATATTCGAATTTCGCGTACGAAAGACCGTAGCCGAACGGAAAAAGCACTTCTTTTTTCATTTTGTCGAAGTAGCGGTACCCCACGAAAATGCCGTCGTCGTACACGTCCGCTTCGCCGTCGCCCGTTGCGCCGCCCTTAAACGTATCCGCAAGTGAAAGCGGGAACGTTTCGGTAAGTTTGCCGCAGAAATTCGCCTTGCCGCAAAGGAGATCGGAAAGCGCTTCGTTTACGCCCTCGCCCGCAAACCCCGCGAACACCACCGCGTCCGCCGCGTCTATCCAGCGGCTCATATCCACCGCGCTGCCGGCGTACACCGCCACAACCGTTTTGTTCGCGTGCGCCGCTATGCGAAGAATAGCGTCCTCCTGTTCGGCAGATAACCGTATCGAGGAGCGGTCGAACCCTTCGCACTCCGTCTCCGGCCCGTGCCCCACGGTAATAACCGTAACGTCCGCCTCATAGGCTTTCTGATAGATATTTCTCCAGAACGGCTCCCAAGCGTTTGCTCCTTCGTATTCGATCTGCGCGCCCGTTTTTTCGCCGATCAGCGTATGCAACGGGGTTTGCACGAAGTCCGTTTTCACCTTGCCCGAACCGCCGCCCGAAATAAACGGATTCTTTGCGATATTGCCGTACACGAACACTTTTTTCGCGGAAGTAAGGGGCAGAACGCCGTCGTTTTTTAAAAGCACCATGCCTTCGCGCGCGATTTTCACCGCCGTTTCGTGGCGGCTTTCTTTCGTGCCCGTCACTTTTTTAAGCGGCGCGGCTTCTTCGCATTTATTCAATAAATCCAGCACTTTCTGCGCCCGCTCGTCTATCTGCTTTTCGCTCAGTCTTCCCTCGGCAACCGCCGCGGGAATCTCCTCGGCGTAACGCGGCGAATACGGCATGCACAAATCCAGCGTGGCTTCCACCGCGCGCACGGGGTTGTGCACAGCGCCCCAGTCGGACATAATCAGCCCGTCGAAACCGAACTGACCGCGCAGAACGTCGTTTAACAGTTTTTTGTTTTCCGAAGCGTAAATGCCGTTTACGGGGTTATACGAACACATCACCGTCCACGGCTTCGCCTCCATGATCATTTCAAACGGCTTTAAGTAAATTTCGTGCAACGCGCGCTCGTCCACGTCGCCGGATTGGTGGCAACGGTCGAACTCGCGGTTGTTCGCGCAGTAGTGCTTTACGGAGGTGCCTATCCCCTTGCTCTGCATACCCTCCACGTACGTTTTGCCCATAATTCCCGCAAGATACGGGTCTTCCGAAAAATATTCGAAGTTTCTGCCGCACAGCGGACTTCTTTTGATATTCACGCCGGGGCCGAGCAATACGTCCGCGCCGTTTAAAATCGCCTCCTCCGCAATCGTCTGCGCGTATTCGTAGCAAAGCGCCAAATCCCACGTGTAGGAAAGCACGTGGCAGGTGGGCAGCGCCGTGGCGCGCAACGTTTCGCTCACGTTATTCGGGTTGTGCATGCGCAGGCCCGAAGGTCCGTCCGAAAGCCACGCCTGTTTCACCTTGCCGTTCGCCCCCGCCGTCTTCCAGTTGCCGTCGCCCGTTAAAAGAGATATTTTTTCTTCAAGCGTAAGATTTTTTAAATCGTTCTTTTTCATTTTTTTACCTTTACCGTCCTTTTCCGTTTTGGTTTATCGGAGAAACCGCCGCGCGATTTCCCCGTTTCCGCCTATATTTCTGTTTATATTATAGCATATCGCCGTATTCGTTTCTACTCAAAAACAGTTGTTTTTATTCTCATTTTATGATATAATTTCACCATGAAAACTTTTTACGAGGAATATCGCGACGAGGACGAACGCCTCGAAGTGCGGCGCAACGGCAATTACGTTTTTCCCGCGCACTTTCACAGGAATTTAGAAGTTCTGGCGGTGCAGGACGGAACGCACCGCGTTACGCTGAACGGCAAAGCGTACGAAGTAGGCGCGGGCGACGTGTTTTTTTGCGGCAGTTTTAATCTTCATTCGTTCGAAGAAACAAAACGGGAACGGCAGAACGATTGTCTGATCATCGTACCCACGCGCATTACGGCGCGCTTTAACGAACGGAATAAAGGCATGCGTCCCGCTTGCCCCGTAGTGCACGATACGGAACTCTGCCGCGAAATTATTCAGATCGCGGACCGATGGATGGTAAACGCCTCCTGCGGCGAAAGCGTGCGCGCCGCCGCTACGGAACTGTTTTTATCTTTAATAGAAACGCGGCTGGATATGATACCCGGGAAGGAAAAAGACGAAACGCAACTGATACGCGAAATTTTATCCTACCTTTCCGAACATTTCCGCGAGGACGTTTCTCTGCCGAAGATCGCCAGACGATTCGGCTATGCCGAGGC
Organism: Clostridia bacterium; assembly: GCA_028720205.1. GTDB lineage: Bacteria > Bacillota > Clostridia > Christensenellales > Borkfalkiaceae > Scatosoma. Next base: position 5,539 of record JAQYLE010000035.1, on the reverse strand, counting down.
GCATATTTCCCGCGTGTTTCACCGCTACGTAAATACCGGTCTGCCCCGCTACGTAAACCGACTGCGCTTACACTTCGTGGAATCCGAAATGCGCAACTCCCCCGAAGCCGACCTGACGCGCGCGATTTTCGACGCGGGCTTTAAAAGCGTGCCCACGTATTACCGCGCAAAAGCGCAGAATCAGCCCGTCGCCGTCGTTCCCTCCGCTCCGTAACCTGTTTTTTATCTTTATATAATTTATAGCCGATCGATTATTTCGCGTTTTATACCGCTTGCTTTCCGCGCCGTTTCCTTTTGCGGAAAGTTTTTTTACGCCGTTTTTGCTCTCAGCGCCCGCCTCGTCTTCTACGCCGCTTGTTGCGTTTTCCGCATATTATTCGTTTATGCGGGGAAATTTGTATTTTATGCATTATTATTCAAAAATAATTAAATATTTATAAATTTTTTTTGATTTTTACTCTTAAAACGCTTGACTTATGTATTTTTATTCGTATAATTATGCACATAAACAAAAACGAAACCAAAGGAGAACACTCAAATGAAAAACAAGACCAAAAAAATCACTTCTATCCTGCTTGCTTCGGCGTTATCCGCCGGTTGCGTGTTTGCGATGAGCGCGTGCGAAAACGACTCCGCGACTACGGCGAACAACGACGCGTTGATCGAACAGATGACAAAAATCGAACAGCAGTTGCAATCCGTGCAAAAAGACCTTGCCGATCTGAAAAAAGCCAACGAACCCGAGGAAGACGCCACTCCCTGGAACTACGGCGCGGAGTGCTACGAAAAGTTGCAATACATCGACGCGGGACTTTCCGACCGCGACTGCCTGGCGGGCGAACATTTCAAATATACGCAGAACTGGATTTCGTACACGCTGAAAAACGCGGGTTACGCCTCGGAAGATATCGATTATCAGGAAGTGGAAATTCAATCGCGCAAAGGGTTTTACGCGCAGAAAGGGTTAAGCGCGTACAAACTTCAGCAGTTATACCCCGCCGCTTCGAAAGTAGCGTATGCCGACGACGGAAAATCGTATACGCAAACCACCTCCGCAAACGGCAAGGTATCGTACGTAGAGGACGAAGCGGGCGAATACGCGAAAATCAACGTGTATTCCGAAAATATCGAAGTAACGAAGAAAGGCAAGAGCGATCAGCAGATTATCATCGGCATGCACTACGACGGCACGGGCACGGGCGACAACGGTTCGGGCATTGCGCTGGGGCTGACCACCGCGGAAAAATTCTACGACGTAGAAACGCAGTTTACGTTAAAATTCGTATTCTTTACGGGTGAGGAATACGGCTTGTACGGCGCGAAAGCCTACGCCAACGCCATGACGGACGAAGAAAAGGCAAACACGCTGTATCTGATCAATATCGATTCCATCGTCTGCGGCGACTATTGCTATATTTACGGCGGCGTACAGAACAACGACACAAAAACCGTAACCAAAACGGAAGCGTACGACAACGCCTCCGCGGTGGCAAAATCGTTAGGGCTCGATTTCAAATCCAACCCCTGGACGTGGGATAACCTTTCGCCGGACGACGAAGAAAGCGGCGTTCCCTCTTACGCCTCCCCTTCCACAGGGAATTGGAGCGACCACGCGCCGTTTAAATCTCAGGGCATAACGTATCTGTACTTCGAAGCAACCAACTGGGAAATACCCGATTACACGGGCTACGGCGAAACTTCGGTTGTCGGCATGCTGATGAATACCGAAAACGATTACCTCGAATATATCGAAAAATATTATCCCGGCCGCCCCTTGGCGCACCTTACGCAGTTTTCCGCTTTGCTCAACGCCCTGTTGACGCAGACGGAATGGAAGTATTAAAAGTACACGGCACAAAGAAAAACCGCAATGCGGTACGTGCGGTACATAACGAATTCCCCCTTTTTCGTTCGGCTGAAAAAGGGGGAAATACTATTATATTATAAAAAACGGATATAAAAAAACGCGTATAAAGGGTGTCACCATTAGGGAAAACAGGCGCAGGCGAATAGCTTGCGCCTGTTTTCTTGTCTTTTTACGGCAATTCTATCTCTCCGACGTGCGTCAGACATATTGTTACCGTTCTTTTATAGCCGTCTTCCGTCTTTACCTTTTCCGAAACAATGACTTTATCGATCAGCAGTCTGACGATTTCGGGTGTAAGTTTCTTGATTCTGCCCGTCTTAACCACAAGAGAAACGAAGTTGTTGATGTTATCGTTTATCTCGTCGTATCGGTCGATTTCGCTCTGACTGTTTTCAACCGTTTCTTTCAGTTGCTGTTGCTCCTGTTCATATGCCTCGGACATCAAAGCAAACCGTTCTTCCGTTATCTTGCCCATAACCTTATCTTCATAAAGGCTTTGAATGATCTTGTTCAGAGCCTTTATTCTGTTTTCGGCTTCGGATACTTGTCTTGCCTTTTTCGCAACCTCCTTCCGGGATAGTAATCGGGAGTGTTGGATGGCAATATCGACAAAGTCTCCTTCATGATCAATGACAAAATCGGAAACTCTTTTTAAGTAACTTAAAACGATTTCTTCAATGGCTTCCACGGTTATCTGATGCGATGTGCAGGTCGATTTCTTCTGCTTGCGGTAGGACGAGCAGTTGAAATACTCCTTTTGTTTCGTAGTAGATGAGCGGCAGAGATACATTTTCTTTCCGCAGTCCGCACAGTAAACCATTCCCGAAAACACGTTCATCTCGCCCATCGGCGTCGGTCTGCGTCTGCCTTCGCGTATTTTCTGTACGGCGTCGTACGTCTGTTTGTCGATGATCGCTTCCTGCGTATTCTCGAAGGTAACCCATTTTGCCGGATCGTTCCAGACCTTCTTCTTACACTTATAGGACTTCTTTGTCGTCCGGAAGTTTACGGTACAGCCCGTATAGTGCGGATTACTCAGAATTCGTTTTATCGTATCCGAGCACCATAATTCCGGCATGGGCGATTTCGCCGGGTGTTTAATGCCGAGTCTTTCGTAATGGCAAATGGGCGTTTCGACTTTTCTTTCGTTGAGAATCCGAGCAATCTGCGTCGGACCGAAGCCCTGCATACAGAGGGTGAAAATCTCTTTTACCGTTTTTGCAGCTGCTTCATCGATAATCCATTGTTCCTTGTCGTCGGGGCTTTTCAGATAACCGAAAGGCGGAACGGAACACAGGTGTTTTCCGGAATTGCCTTTGGAACGGAATACCGCGCGGATCTTCTTGCTCGTATCCTTTGCGTACCACTCGTTGATGATATTACGGAATGGGGTAAAATCGTTGTCGACCTGACTTTCACTGTCCACGCCGTCATTGACCGCGATAAACCTTACGCCCGCTTCGGGAAAGGTTATTTCGGTATATACGCCCACTTTCAGGTAATCCCTGCCGAGCCTCGACATATCCTTGACAATGATTGTCCCGACTTCGCCGGCATCGACTTTACGCATTAACCGCTGAAAATCGGGGCGGTTGAAGTTCGTGCCCGAATATCCGTCGTCCACAAACGTTTCAAGATTGCGAAAACCGTGTTCTTTTGCATATTTGCTCAATATTTCTTTTTGATGTACGATGCTGTTGCTGTCACCTTCCTGTTCGTCGTCACGGCTTAACCGACAGTATAACGCCGTGATCTTGTCCTGATTATTGTTGTTTCGTGTTCTCATAGATTACTCCTTATAAGAACACTCTGCAAGTTCGTCGTGTTTCGCGGACAGCATATCTTCGACGCCCGATTCTATCATCTTTTTCGTCAGGTCGAAGATGCTGTTTTTCGCCGTTTCGCTTGGTCTTAAAACAACGGTATACACCGTGTTGCCGATTTTCTTATCATATACTGTTTCTTTCATCGTGTTTTCCGTAATCGAATCTCCTTTGGATTTTATTACGCAAACACGCAAAGAAGGGGAAGAACTACTTTTCCTGCGTTGCGCCGTTCATTTTCTGCTTTAACGCTTCGTATCCTTCCACGATTAACTTAACTTTCGTTATGTTGTTCACCCGAAGAAATTCGTTTATCTCATCACATAACGCTCTCGGCATCATCGTGCCGAAGCTCCCGTTTATTTCTTTTCTTCGTTCCTTGTGCTTTTCTTCATACTTCCTGCGGGTTATGCGCCTTGCAGTATCTTCTTTCCGTTCCATAGCACCTGCTCCTTATACATAGACGATTTCATTTAAGATTTCTTCTTCGATACGGCTCTGCATTTCGTTTATCCGTCTGACGTCCTCGATATAATTTCCCGTCCGTTTATACTGTTCGTCTTTTGACAATTTCTCGTACATGACCGAATAAAGTTCTTCTGCCTGCTTGTCTATCCCGTGCAGATAGGCGGGGAGGTCGCCGGCTAATGCCCACATCTTCCCGACGTTATGCTCTTCCAGATAGATTTTCGCAAGCGTACCATACTTGCCGTAAACGTGTTTGACAGGTTTCACGATGCTTTGATACAACTTGATTTCTTCAACCGTCAGCCCTTCGCCGTTTTCCGCTTTTCTTAAAACTTCGTCTTTGTTCATAGCAAATCTCCTTAGAATATAATATCGTATATATACGACAATATTATTTTACGGTATTTGCTTTCAAATGTCAAGCTCTTTTTCAGAAATGGAATGTAGATACTATGATTTTTTATGTTTCCTTTCTGTTTTTTTATCTTTATTTCGCCTCATGGAAAATTCGGTTTCCGACTTGTTCCCAAGCCCGTTTTTGCGATTTATGGGAAAAACCTTATCCTGCTTGTAAAAAGCACCTGTTTTCCAATTTATTTTTCGGGCTTTTGCTTTCCGTTAAGGCGAGATAATTTCGTCGTAATGCGACAGTATCTTGTAAAGACTTTGTTCGCTTGCCCACCTGGAACTTGCTTTCAACTTGTCCGAAAGCATAGAGAAGTCTTTGCCTTTTACAAGTTCAACCGCATTTCCGTAAAGATTGTTTCTGATGTGCGGATTTGCTGACAAAAACTGTTCCAGCGTAATTTTAGCAGTTTGTTTCCGCAATTTGCCGCCGCGTTTTCCGACAATGCTTCTTGTCTTGCTTATGTCAAGTTTTCTTTTGGCAAGGTTGAAATAGAGCGCAACGTTATTGCTCAGATCCGTAGGCTCAACGCCGTCTACCATATAACCGTAGATTGCTTTTATGTATTGCCAGATCTCTTCGTCCGTCATCAGCAGGATTGCCTTGTAGTAAGCGTACTGAAATGTAAAGTGCTTCATCTTCATGTTGAGCCTTTTCGGGCGTTTCCCATTTTTTTCGGCTTCCTTGCTTTCCGTCATCACGTCGATAATGTTCTCCCAAAAGTATTCCGACTTGTTGCCTTTCGGCGGTTTTACCGGCTCTTCTTCGAACATAAACTTGCAGATCGCTTTCATAAACTGTCCGCGCGTTGCATCGTCGTCCAACATTTCCATATCTCGCCTAACTGACTTAAAAGCATATCTTCTATCAAATCTCTTTATATGAACAAGTTAGAGAGCAGATATCTTTTCTGCTCTTTTAATTTGTTTAAGATGATCCGCTCGGTATTTATCTTTTTATCAATAGAAAAGAGAA
>JAQYLE010000034.1 GCA_028720205.1 Clostridia bacterium | reverse complement strand
TTGCCTCCCTTGAAAAAATCGACGGCGTTATATCCCTGCGCAAAATTTAAAAATTTGCTTTATTAGTATTATTTAGCAACTGCCCGCCGAAAGCCTTCGGCGGGCAGTTTTATCTTTGCTTTTTACAATGGCTTGCGCCCTTTTTGAAACTTGCGAAAGCCGGTGCGAAATGCCCTTCAAGCGCCGCCAAACGGTACGGATACATCCGTTATCTTACGCCGCCGCCACCGCCGCCGCTTCCTCCGCCGGAAAATCCGCCGAATCCGCCGCCGCTTCCGCCTCCGCCGAGGAACGTGCCTCCCTCTCTGTTTTGCGGGCGCGCCATAGCGCGCACGAACGAAGCGCGCATAATCGAATTGAACACAATGAAATCGAATACGTCGAACTCGCCGCCGTAATACCAGCCCGGTGCGTCAAGTTTAATATTTTTAAATTTGTCCTGCCATTCTTTGGTAACGCCGAGCACCTGCGCGTAAGGCAGAATATGATAATACAACTGCGGATTTTGTTCTAACATGAATTTGATTTTATCCTCTTCCGTATACAGAATAAAATCTTTAAAGCCTAAAATCGAGCCAAGCCGTTTCACGTATTCTTCCGTACGGGAAAGACAAAGCGGCGCAAGAATCGCGCACACTGTGGCTGCAACGGCTACAAACAGCCGTTCGTACAAAGTTAAAATATGCCGCGCGAACGCCGCCGTATACCACACGCCGAACAGCGCCAAAACGACGCAAAACGCTATGCTTTTAGCAATTCTTACACCCGTTTTATCCTTATAGCGCCTTTGTTCCGTCAGCGTAAGCCCGATTTCGCACAGCACGAGCGGGAACAGGGAAATCACCCCCGTAAAATACGAATATCCGCCTCCGATACGCGCGCGCCCCACAAAGAACGGCACAAATTGGTACAGACAAAACGCAAACAACGAAAGCAGAACCGTGCCGATCACCGATTTTTTTTCGTATTCCGCGCCCTTTTTTGCCGATACAAACAGTTTCGCCTTATCGGAATACACGTAGAATTCTTCTTTCAGATCGTCGATACGGGTATCCGTACGTCTTTCCGTATCGAATAATCCGTCCATCAGCGCGCGTTGCCACAAGGGCAAATTATCGGGCAAAGGAACGGTTGTGCGGTGCAGAATCGGTTCTGCTTTCTTGCCTTCGGGCAATTCTATCGTAAGATATCCCTGATCGGCAAAATAATAAATCATAGAGGTGATATCCTCGGAATCTACCGTTCCGTCGATCGTGCGCCCCATCAGAAGCGGATCCATTCCTTCGGGCGGTTTTACGCTTACCGTAGTTATCATTTCGTACCGCTTTCTGAATACCGTTAAAAGCAGTAAAGCCGCAACGATCGCCACCGCGCACGCCGCAACAACGCCCCGCAAAGCGGGAGACTGCAACAGCATTCTGTGGTACGAAATCATCGCGCCGCTTTCTAAAGTAAACCGCAATGTAATCGCCGCGGCGGACGTATCGCCGAACGAAGTATTTTCCAACATAGGCAGGCAATCCGCATGCAACGTCAATACGCCGTTTTTCACCCCCCCGTCGGTGACGTACTTATTACCGCTGCCGCCGAATTCGTCGCTGTATACTTTATACGCAACGTGTGCGGAAGGAAATTTTACGCGCACCGTAACGTTGTTTAACGCCACCGTCCAGCCGCCGCCCACCACGTCTAACGTCAAGCCGTTTTCGGTTGTATCGGAAGCGCGCATCGTATAATAAAAATCGTAAACCCACTGCGCGCCGCGCTCGATCCCGTCGTAACAGACGATGTCGATATAATCGCCGTTATCGGGGTTGTTGATTATCGAAAACGTATCGTCTACGACGTTTCCGTACACGTCGCTGCGCTTTGCCGAAATATCGAAGTAGCCGTCGCCCGCGTTTACGGGAAGCGAACGGTAAAACTGCGTGCCGTTGCTTTGGTTCATGGTAACGGTAAGCGTTTCGTGAAAGGCAACCGTCCTGTTCTGATTGACGGTAACTTCGGCGTCGTACTTGTTCACCGTAAACGCATCGTACCATTCCGCAGCCGCCGATTTTTTTTCAACGCCCGTACTCCCCACGCCTGAAACGGACGGAAACGCGCCGCCGGAAAAAGCGCCCGCAAAAAATAAACAAAGCGCAAAAGCGAGCGCGATAAAAAATCGCGTCCGCCGTTTCGCACCTCTTGTAACGGAAGGCGTTATAATATTTTTCATCATGCCGCAACCTCCCGAAAGGCGCCGTTAAAACTGCACTTTAACGTTCTGTCTTTCCTCGGCGTTTTCCAATTCGAAATACTTCTTTTTCTCGTAGCCTTTTTTGTTGGCGACAATGCTCGAAGGAAATACCTGAATTTTGTTATTGAACGTTTTCACCACGCCGTTATAGTATCTGCGCGCGCTTTCCAGTTCGCCTTCCAGATTTTTAAGTTGCTGTTGCAGATCGCGGAAATTCGCGTCCGCTTTCAGTTCGGGGTACGCCTCGTGCACCGCGTTCAGCAATACTTTCAGAGAAGAATTGAGAGCGTTTGCCGCCTGCATCTTTTCTTCGGGCGTTTTCGCCGCGCCGGAAGCGTTTCGCGCCGCCACCACGTTATTCAACGTTTCGTTTTCGTGCTTGGCGTAACCCTTCACCGTTTCCACCAAGTTGGGAATCAGATCGTATCTCTTTTTTAAAAATACGTCGATGCTTGCCCACGCCTCTTCCGCTTTATTGTTTAAACGAATCAACGCGTTGGAGGTTTTAATCCACCATACGGCGAAAATCACTATCAGCAACAATACGACTGCCACCGCGATCAGCGCGATAACGCCGCCGCCGATCAACAAAGAATTCAGCATGTTTTTATTCTCCTTTCTTTTCCGGCAGGTTGCGCGACAGGCTCCGGATCAATCTGAAAACGCGCGGTACCGCCGTATTTTTTATTACATTATACATCTTATCAGCGGAAAAATCAATATTTTAACGCAAAATTTTGCGACTTTCACAAAAAAAACGCAGTATGAACGTATTGTGTTATCAGCAGGTATTGCGCAGGCTTATTTTCGCAGAAAATCAAGCACGTCGTTATAGACTTCTTCTTTGCCCCGTTCGTTTAAAATTTCGTGGCGCATGCCTTCGTATAACTTGCCCGAAACGTTTTTATAACCCGCTTTTTTTAAAAATTCCAGCGCCGCAAGCCATTTCTTCGCGTTTATGATTACGGGGTCGTCGCCGCCCGCGATGAAAAACACGGGCAAATCGGGGTTTTTTACGGGATAATTCTTTTTTTTGTATACGTTTTTTACAAGGTGCAACAAATTGGAAAATCCGTTGCAGGTAAACACGAAATTGCACTTTTCGTCCGCATTGTATTTTTCCACCACCGATTTTTCACGCGTAAGCCACGCGTTTTTTCCCTCGCCCGGAAACTCCTCGTCGCCGCCGCCCGTGGAAAGTTTCGCCATCAGGGCGCTTCTGTGCCGCTCGCCTTTTAAAGCGGAAATCACGCCGTTCAGCGCAATGCCCGCCCCCGCCAGCGCGTTTTTCGAAGGCGAACCGCATACCACGAGTTTATCGATTTTTTCTTCGTATTTTTTTAAATATGCGCGAACGACCAAAGACCCCATGCTGTGCCCGAACAGCGTAAGCGGCAGATCGGGATACGACCGCCTGATTTCGTCCGTAACCAAAGCGGTATCGTCCACAATCGCCTCGCCTTTTTTATCGCCGAAATAGCCTAAATCTTCCGCGCTTTTCACGCTGTTTCCGTGCCCTCTGTGATCGTGCGAAAAAACGATATATCCGTTGCCGATTAAAAATCGTACGAACGGCTCGTAACGTTCCTTATATTCGCACATGCCGTGCACCAACTGCACTACGCCTTTCGCCCCTTCCGCACCCTTTCCCTGCGTTACGCCGTCCGGTTGATATTCCGCGCACGCGATTTCCAGATTATCGTACGCCGATTTTAACGTAAATTCCCGTTTTTTCATCTTAATTTTCTCCTTATCCGCTTTACGAGTTTTCTGCCGCGCTTTTTGCCGCGTTTTTCAGCCGCGTTTTCCCGGCTCTTCCATAAACGGCATTAAAATCTGATTCTGTACGTATAAATATTCGTCTTTAATGCGCAGATTGCCGTCTGTTCTTTCCAGATACTTGCGCATTTTGGAAAGAGCCGCGGGAAAATCTTCTTCTATCGTGGAAGAAAATTCCCGTTCGTATTCCTGCAACGAAAGACCTTCGGCGGTGCGCAGGGCAAGCATGACCTTTTCGAATTTCGCGTCGGCCTCGCTCACCTCTTCGGCGTCTACGGCGGGGAAGAAGCCGGAAATGACGCATTTCATATAATCGTCTAAATTAAACGTGTTGGTAAAGCGTCTGCCTGCAAGAAACGACGACGCCGCAAGACCTACGCCGATATATTCGCCGCGCCGCCAGTAGTTTAAATTGTGCCTGCTTTCAAAACCTTTTTTGCTGAAATTTGATATTTCGTAACGGTTAAAGCCGAGCGACGCAAGCAGATTCCTGCCGTAATCGTACAGTTCCGCCACCTCGTCGGAATCGGGCAGTTCGCCGTTTAAATAATCGGTGTAAATGGGCGTTCCGTCCTCCACGGTAAGCGCGTACATCGAAATATGCGACGAGCCGCACGCCGCGGCGAGTTCTATCGTCTTTTTCACGTCCTCTTTCTTCTGATTTTTCAGCCCCAGCATTACGTCGGTGCTGAAATTTTTGCCCTTCAACAGTTTCGTGGCGTACACGTAATCGCGCACGTTATGAATGCGCCCCAGATCTTCGAGTTGTTCGTCTATCGCCGTCTGCAATCCGATAGAAAAACGGTTGATTCCCGCTTTTTCGTAAATTTTCACCTTCTCTTCGCCGATGGTGCCCGGGTTAAGTTCCAGCGTGATTTCGGGGTTTTCGGTCAGTCGGAAACACTCGCGGATACGGTTCATCGCGCCCAAAATCAGTTTGGGCGGAATATACGAGGGCGTACCGCCGCCGAAATATACGGTATCGAACACTCTGTCTTTCAGTTCTGCTCCGCGCATTTTCAATTCTTTGTATACGCACGCCATATACGCTTCCGCGTACCCGATTTTATCGGGAAACGACACGAAATCGCAATACGAACACTTCTGCCTGCAAAAGGGAATATGAATATAAATACCCGCCATATAAAAACCTCAGTTCAATCTTTGCCGTTCCAACGGTATTTTTGCAAATCCACCGTATAATCTTCTTTTACTTCCACGCCTTCGTTTTTTAACAGTTCCGCCTGCGCGGTAACGCCGCCGAAGGCAAATGCAACGGCAAGCGCGCCGTATCTGTTTACCACGCGGTGACACGGAATAACGCCCGGCGCGGGATTGGCGTGCAAAGCATACCCCGCCTGACGCGCCGCCCGCGGCGCGCCCGCGGCCGCCGCCACGTCGCCGTACGTTACCACTTTTCCGCGCGGCACCGTCTGCAAAAAGGCGTACACCCGTTTGAAAAACCCGTGGTTTTGTCCGTTTGTCTGTCGTTTGTCTTGCGATTTCTTCATTCCGTTCCCCGCCCTTTTTGTATCGTGCGCAAAAGCGTTAATCTTTATTGGTCTTTAAAATTTCCATGAACACTTCCGAAGGCACTTCAACGCTCCCCACTTTTCTCATGCGTTTTTTACCTTCTTTCTGTTTTTCCAAAAGTTTTTTCTTTCGGGTAATATCGCCGCCGTAACACTTGGCAAGCACGTCTTTGCGCACCGCTTTCACCGTTTCTCGCGCGATAATCTTTCCGCCGACCGCCGCCTGCACGGGCACTTCGAACAACTGGCGCGGAATCGCGTCTTTTAAATTTTCGCAAAGCGTTCTGCCCCGTTCGTACGCGCGTTCTTCGAATACGATGGAAGAAAGAGCGTCGCACACTTCGCCGTTTAATAAAATATCCAGTTTTACAAGTTTCGAACGCTGATACCCCGCAAGTTCGTAATCGAAACTGGCATACCCTTTCGTACGGGATTTCAACGAATCGAAAAAGTCGTATACAATTTCGTTTAAAGGCAACTCGTATTCCAGTTTTACCCGTCTTTCGTCCATATAGGTCATATTTTTAAACACGCCGCGCTTTTCTTTGCACAAATCCATTACGGGGCCCATATAATCGGGCGGCGTATAAATATCCGCTTTTACGACGGGCTCTTCCATATATTCTATTTCGGAAACGGGCGGCAGATGCGAGGGATTATCCACGTAAAACTCCGTTCCGTCCGTTTTATGAACGCGGTACGAAACGGACGGCGCGGTAGTGATAA
>JAQYLE010000033.1 GCA_028720205.1 Clostridia bacterium | reverse complement strand
TCTAAACGGATTCCCACGGGTTCGTGACCCGCCGCGCGGAGTTCTTTAAATACTCTTATCGCGTTGGGTACGCCGCTTTTTAACGTATCGTACGTATCCACTAAAAGCAGACAGTTATCGGGGTATACCTTAGCATACGCCTTAAACGCCTCGTATTCGCAGGGATAGTCCATCACCCAACTGTGCGCCATCGTCCCCGCCACGGGCACGTTGAACTTCTGCCCCGTAATCACGTTGGAAGTGGAACGGCATCCGCCGATAATCGCGGCGCGCGCCCCGTAAATGCCCGCGTCCGGCCCCTGCGCGCGGCGCAAGCCGAATTCCATCACCACGCCTCCGTTCGCCGCGCGGCAGATTTTCGCCGCCTTCGTGGCAATCAGCGTCTGATGATTGATGATGTTTAAAAGCGCCGTTTCGGCGAACTGCGCCTGTATAAGCGGCGCTTTCACCGTTAAAATCGGCTCGCCGGGAAATACGGGTTCGCCCTCGTTCACCGCATATACGTCGCCCGTAAAACGCATGTTTTTAAGATACGCTAAAAATTCCTCGTCAAACGTATTCAGCGAACGCAGATACGCGATATCGTCGTCGGTAAAATGCCAGTTCAACAGATATTCTATCGCCTGTTCCAACCCCGCGAACAACGAATAAGTGATCATGGTGTTTTGGCGGAAAAAGATATCGAACACCGCCTCTTCTTCGTGTTTTTTCTGCTTGAAAAAGCCGTATCCCATGGTGATTTCGTAAAAATCGGTTAATAACGTAAGATTTCTCATGTTTTACTCCTCGCTTTCACCTTTTCCGCCCTTCGTTTCTTCTTTTTCCGCGTTCTCTTCCGCGCCTTTTTCCCGCGCTTCCTGCGGCGTTTCCTTCGCGTGCTTTTCCGTCGCGGGCGTTTGCACAGGCGCCGCCCCGTCGGCTTCCCCGTCGGCTTCCCCGTCGACTTTAAGCGCGGCGTTCTTCTTCGCCCGTCTTTCTTCTTTTGCGGGCGCGTCGGCGTATTTTTCGGGGAAAATCGCGCACATCATATTGATTTTGTTTTTTACGGGAATTTCGCCTTTCGTATCCCCTTTGTATTCCGTAATCGCGTACGGATCGCCTTTCAGCGAGCCGAACAGAACGCCTTCTTTGCGTTTGTTTCTGCCCAGCACGTACGCCATCATCGCCGCGCCGAACGCGAACAGGCAAAGCGAAAACACCAGCGACCAGGGCACGCCGCCGCCGCTTAAAATATATTGCGGATCGCGCAGGGGTTCCATAATAGAACGCACCGCGCCGTAATGCATAAAATACCACGCCGTAGCCACGCCGTTCGGCTTTTTGGGGTTCTTCCACACGAACAGGAATATGAGCAACGCGCCGATTAAATTCGCCAGGCTTTCGTAAAGGAAAAACGCGTAATGCCACGTGCCGCCCGTAATATTTGTTTCGAACCCGAACCACTTGGAAAAGGTAAGTGTAAACGTCTGCATACAGTTTCCGCCCGCGGTTTTATTGATATACACGGCGAACGGAAAACATTGCAACGCCGAAGAGGTAACTTCCGCGCCGTACACTTCCTGATTGGCGAAATTGCCCCATCTGCCTATCGCCTGCGCCAGAAGCAACCCTACCACGATGCAGTCGCCCGCGCGGAAAAAATTAACCTTTTTAACGTAACTTACCAGCGCCGCGCCCAGAATGCCGCCTAAAATGCCGCCGATGATCGAAAGTCCGCCCTGACGGATGGATTCTATCGAAAGCCACTCGGAAACGGGCATGCCGTCGGTAATGCAGTAAAACAGCCGCGTGGTTAAAAGCGCGATGGGCAGAGTAACGCAAAAATACGTCATAAACAAATCGGACGACATGTTTCTGCGTTTAAAAAGCAGCGATATAAGAAAAAACGCCGCGACCATACCGCCCACGATACAAAGCGCGTACGCGTATATTTTAAACCCGAAAATCGTTATTCCGGGATTGTCGCTTAACAGTGCGGATAACATACACTTTTTCTCCTGTCTGAAACGCAGCCGGAAACCGTTTCGGCGCGGAAAGCGCGTCGAAAACGCGGTCTCCGCGCTTTTGCGCCTATTATAGCACAACAAACAAAAATCGTCAAGTAACCGCGGCGTTATTTCCGAGTTTTTACAAGATTTTCGGTTTTACACCCTCCGCGCGTGCCCGATTTGCGCCTTTTGGGGCGGGCGCTATTTTCCCGAAGCCTCAAAGCCTTACCGCTTAAAATAATTTAAAGTTATGCGCCGCAACAAAGTCCTTTAAAAAGAAGATATAAAACAATATCAGCGCCACCGAAAAAACGGCAAGAAGAACGCAACAGACGATTTCTTTTTTGGTAAGCGGAATGCCCTGCTGATCTTTATCCGCATACCGCAGCGCTTTCAACCCCGGCAGCAACGCGTTGACAAGCAGACAGATCAACGTGGCTTCCAGCGGAAAGAGCACCAGATTTTTTACGATGCGCGCGCCGTTAATGATATAATATACCTTTTCCGCTTCGAACAACGCGTAATACCACTTCTGAATCAGCGAAGTAAGAATAATATTACACACGAAATTCACCGTGAATTTCGCCGTTAGTAGCCGAGTCGCCGTAAGTTTTTTACGCCAGATAAACAGGGCGAAAATAAATCCGCTTGCCATTTCCACAACGATGAACGGAAAAAAATACGGACCTTTGGGGAAGAGTAACGCGCCGATCGTATCGCTTACCGCGCCAACGCCAAGCGCGACGAGCGGACCGTACACCAGCGCGCCCACCGCGTTTACGTAGCAATCGAAAGACAGATACAGCCCCGGCGCAACGGGTACGGAAAACATCTTCACCGCCACCCGAAGAGCGCAGATCAACGCCGCAAACGCTAAAATGCGCACGTTTTTAAAAAGCCGCGCCGCCTCGCGCCAATACGCCTTCGAAAACGTTTTTATCCGCGGTTTTGCCGTGGATAAATTTTCGCTTTCCCGCTCATTTGCCGCCAATGCTTCCTGCCCGTAATTCTGCATAATAAAAAACCTCCGCGCGATAAATTACACGAGAGGTCCGCCGTTTGGTGCTGTTTGTACAACAATACGTAAAGCGGACGCGCCGTGGTCGCCGCAGGGGTGCGACGAACGCGCGTACTTACCGCGCCGTTTCGCCCCTTTCGTCCGCCGACAACGTCCCGTTCGGCGGCACTTAACGCGCCATGGCTACTCTTGATAGGTACAGTATAAACCTTTTCGGCGAAAAAATCAACGGTTTGTCGCATAGAAAAACGTATTTTTGCAAAATTTTTCGCGCGCGTTTTTACACATAAAAAAATTTTTCGGAAAGATACTGTTTTTATGAGCCTGATTTTTATACGCACGGTTATCATTTTTATTACGTTGCTTTGCATCATGCGGTTGATGGGCAAGCGGCAGATCGGCGAAATGCAGCCATACGAACTTGTGATTACGCTGATCATCGCCGACCTCGCCTGCATACCCATGGCGGATCCATCCATTCCGCTTTTATACGGGCTCGTCGCCATTCTTGCCATTTATATGATGCACCAGATCGTATGTCTGCTGGATCTGAAATCCTCGGCGATGAAACGCGTATTAAGCGGCTCGCCGAGTATCGTTCTGAATAAAAACGGCATAGATATCACGCAACTGAAAAAAAACAACCTCGACGTCTCCGATCTGGTGGAAAGCCTGCGCGGCGCGGGGTATTTTTCGCTGGACGCCGTGGACTACGCCCTATACGAAGCCAACGGCACCTTTTCGGCATTGCCGAAAAGCGATTACGAAAGTCTGCAGGATTCGTTGCCCGTTATCATTATAGACGAGGGAAAATTCGAAGACAAAAACGTGGCGTTATGCGGCAAAACGCGGCGGGAATTCTGCGATATTTTAAAGGAAAACGGCTGCGCCGACTATAAAAAAGCGCTGATTCTTACCATGGACGGTAACGGAAAAATGTATTTTCAGAAAAAAGGCGAAAAATTCAAAATCATTCAGGCCGACGTGGGAGGGAAACGGTTATGGTAAAAACCGTACTGAGCATATTTATATCCGCTTTGATGCTGTTTTGCATTTCCGTCTACGAGCGCTTCCGCGTAAATTACGTGTTCGAAGCCTTCCGCGAACGGTTAGTGGCGCTGTACGAAAAAACGGAAGAAAAAAAAGCCACGTTTACCGACGGCGAAAGCGTGCGCGTTTTCTGGACGGCGAAAAGAAAGGAGTTGCACGTATGGGTAACGCACACCTCCATTGAAAACGTGGATTATCAGTTAAACGAAGCGATCGGATATTTATTCGAAGGCAAACACGACGACGCCCTGCCTAAAATAGAAGTGCTGATCGAAATGACGAAAAAAATTCCCGCCTCGTATTCCTTCCGCTTCGAAAACGTGTTTTAATATCGCTTTTTCGCGGAAAAACATAGGCTTTACGCGTGTTTTACACCAACCCGTAAGCGGAAAGAATACGTACGTTTGCTTCGAAAATATTTTGCAGAAATTTTTTCACCGCAACGTTCGTGGCTTTGTCGAACGAGCCGCTTTCGTTGCTTTTCAGCATGGCGATAATTGCGTTGAAATTTTTATAAATCGCCTGCGCGTCCTCTTCTATCGCCGTGTACGCTTCCTCCGTGCCGGTATGCTGAATATCGTACATCTCGCGCACGGTTTTGTTCATTTTGTGCAGAATCTCGATTTTACCCGTGGCCAGCATATCCGCGCACTCGTGATTGAGGTCGGAAAGCAAAACGATGAATTTCTGCAACGTTTCGTTGCCTACAAGATCGGTTGCCATTTGCGTTTTTCCTTTTACATTTTCGTTTTTATCTTACCGCCGCTTTGTATTTTACAGCGTTACGCCCAGATTCCGCAGCGCGGCGCGGGCGGTTTGCACGCTGTCCGTTCCCTCGGCGTTTTTTACGGGCGCAAACTCCTTTTCCCTGCGCACTTCGTACGGAAGCACGCTGCCCATCAGCGAAATCAAATCCACGGCAAGCGTTTCGAATTTCAAGCCGTTTTCCTCTTTCGGCTCGCATTTTACGCCGTTTTTATCGAGGCACGGAATTTTTTTCTTTACGATATGCACGGGAATTTTTTCGTTTTCCGTTTCCTCCAACCGTTTCAGCGAAAACAGATAATTTAAAATCACGCCGTACGAATAAAGCAACTCGCCGTCTTTTCCGCGCGCGTTCGCCGCTTCCTTCGAAAGTTCGTAATATTCGATAACGGCAGGCATGCCGTTTTTCGTGCATAACACGCCCACCTTTTCCGCCGGATCGCTTTTTCTTACCGCTTTCGCGCCGCAATTCACGCCGTTTTTTATCGTAGCGCCGATAAACACGGGGTCGAACGGGCGTTGCAATACGTTGTCCACCGCGTATACGTTCAGCCACTCCGCGCCCGAACGTCTGAGTTCTTCGTACAACCCCGAAGATTTCAGCGAAGAAAACCAGCCGCCGTTGCCGTTCGGCGACGTTGCAGGCTTATCCTTTTCTTCCAGAAGAATTTTTCCGTTGAAATCCACGCATGGCGCGGCGCTCTGCACAAAAAACCGTATCCTTTCCCGCGGATAGGAAAAGTACTCGTTTTCCTGCCAGAACATACGCGTTTCGGCGTCGTTTTTTTCGCTTGTCATCACAAACAGATACGGGCGCGCGCCGCTTTCTTTCAACTGCCCGAAGATATTCTGCATCTGACACTCGAAAATGGAAAGTCGACGGGTAACGCCTATGTTAAACGCGCCTTTCGGTCCGTCCGCGCCCAGGCGCGTACCCTGACCGCCCGCAAGTAAAAGCCCCGCCACTTTTCCTGCTTTCAGCGCGGCATTGCCGATTTTCGCATACTCTTCGGCTTTTTTTTCTATCTCTTCCGCCGAAACGCCCGGAAGCGGCGCGATATCTTCGCCCGCGCCCGACGTTTCGCGCGGACGTTTTAAATTTTCCAATACGGAAAAATCAAGTTTTTCAATCGCCTCATACAGCCGACGCCTTTCCTCTCCGTTCAGTTCGCCCCGATAGGCAAGCAACTGCTCCTGCCCGTATTTTTTCAGCAATAGTTCCGCCTGCGTCATCTTTTTTTCGTCCCCGTTCGTTTTGTTGTTCTTGTTGTCCGCCCGATGCGGTCGGTTCCCCGATGCGGTTAAAGAATATTGTAATAATATTGTAACAAATCCGTTTAAAAA
>JAQYLE010000032.1 GCA_028720205.1 Clostridia bacterium | reverse complement strand
CGGTAGAAACTTTTTCGGGTAAAGGAAGAATTGAGGAAATAGAGGTTTCCTGTATTGAACCATATAGTCAAGTAATGTTCCATCTGGGATACGAGTTTGATGAAAATGATGCACATGATGTGAAGTTATTGTGTGAGACATTTCATATCGAAATTCCAAATGAGTATAGATAACTGCAAATAACAGTTTGTAGGGGAGTTCTGATACTCCCCTATAAAAATGGCTATTTATCAACTGTTTGTTGTGACATAGCCATAATTAAAAACAACAAAACAACCGACGGCAAATTTCTTTGTCGTCGGTTGTTTTTACCGATTGGCGCGCTGCGTTAAAACGGCAAAGCGCCCGAAGAGCAAAAAGTTTAAAGATCGTCCGCGTCCTGAACGGGTTTTTCACCGCGGGACAAAGGTTTGCCCGTGTAACTGCCGTTCACGTCCGTTTTGGAAGAAAGTCCGATCAGGCTTTTCACTTTTTTTGAAAGTTTTTTCATAAAATCCTCTGAAAAAATTACTTAAAAAGCGCCGTTATTCGTTTTCTTCTCTGGTTGAATGTTTTTCGCGACGTCCGCCGCAGTTGCTGCAATTTTTGGAGTTGCTGCCATTTTTAGCGTTTTTGTTCGTTTCCGTGTCGTTGTGCTGTTTTCTCATAATCGTTTCTCCTTTTTATTATTCATAAAGCCAAAGAACGGCGGAAGTTTTTTCAGATTCTCGTACCTTCGAAAGGCAGGTGCAAATCCACGTAGCCTTGTTCGGATTTACAAAGCGGACAGATTTTCCACGCTTTTTCGCCTACCCACATATGGCCGCAATTACTGCAAACCCAAAGCGTAGGAGATTCGGCGGTGTAAAGCGTACCCGTTTTTACCGCATTGGCAAGATACTCGAAAATAATTCTGTGGCTTTCTTCCACTTTGCTCACCAGCGTAAACAAAGCGGCTACGTCTTCGAATCCTTCTTGTTTTGCCGTTGCCGCAAATTCGGGATAAATTATCGTTTCCGCTTTTTCGTCCGCGGCGGCAAACGCTAAACTTTCCGCCAGAGACCCCGAATGAAAAGGGTAACCGGCATGGATATCTATATTTTCTTTGCCGCCCGTTTTTTCCTGAATGGTTTCAAAAAAGCGTTGAGCGTGAAACGTTTCGTTTTTTGCGAGCGTTCTTACCTCGTCCGCAAGCGTTTTGTATCCTTCGTCCATCGCCGTTTTCGCCACCAACTGATAGCGCATGCCCGCCTGCGATTCGCCGGCAAAGGCTCGCGCCAGATTCTTAAAAGTCTGCGTGTTATCGAATTGCATTGTTTTTATCGTCCTCCTAAAAAGACTTTCGCCGTCTTTGTAACAGTCAGTATGTTCTGTCTATCGCTTTTTATCCGTATCGCGCAGGTGGAAAAATTCGGTAATTATAGCAAAACACAAAAGAAGTAAAACGGAAAAAACGGTAAAACGCTTGCTTTTTTCCGCTTTGCGTATTACAATTATAGAAAAAGAAAATAAGGATTTGATATATGTTCAATATAGTGCTTGTAGAGCCTGAAATTCCGCAGAATGCGGGCAATATAGCGCGCACGTGCGCCGCCACCGGTTCGGTATTGCATATGGTGCGCCCGTTCGGGTTTGAAATTTCCGATAAATATTTAAAGCGCGCGGGGCTGGATTATTGGAATTTAGTGGATATAAAATATTACGATTCCTTTGCCGAGTTGCAAAAACAAAATACTAACGCGCGCTTTTTCTTTTTTACCACCAAGGCGAAAAAGGCGCACAGCGAGGTCTCTTACCGCGACGGCGATTTTCTGGTGTTCGGTAAGGAAACGAAAGGGCTGCCCGAAGAACTGCTTGTGGAAAACGAGGAAACCTGCGTGCGGATTCCCATGATAAGCGAGGCGCGCTCGCTGAATTTATCCAATTCCGTTGCCGTGGCGGTATACGAGGCGCTGCGCCAGACGGGATATACAAACCTTTCGGAAACGGGACGATTACACCGCCTGAAATGGCGCGACGAATGAGTCGCCTGCCCCAAACGAATAACCGATAAGATCTGAAACGAAAAGATAGCGAGGAAAAAAATGTTGATATCCACAAAAGGCAGGTATGCGGTGCGGGTAATGCTTACGTTGGCAACGCACGATAAAAACGAGTACGTTACGCTTGACGCGATTGCGAAAGATCAGGAAATTTCCGAAAAATATCTGGAAGGCATCGTTGCGGTGCTTTCTAAAGCGGGATTGGTGGAAGGCGTGCGCGGCAAGGGCGGCGGATATCGCCTTTCCCGCCCGGCAAAAGATTATACGCTGTTTGAAATTCTGTCGCTGTGCGAGGGTTCGCTTTCGCCCGTTTCCTGTCTGGAATGTAAACCCAATCCGTGCGCCCGCGCGGGTATCTGCAAAACGCTTCCCGTTTGGGAGCGCCTTGAAAAAACAATCGACGATTTTTTACGCGGCGTAACTTTGCAGGATATTCTTTCGGAAGATCGTTCGGGTTGCCCGTGCACTTCGGCGCAGAAAGAAACGACGACTGAGAAACAAGCCGAGCCGCAAAAAAAATATCCCGGCGCGTGTTCGTCTCCGGCAAAAAAAGCGCAAAATTAAAAAAAATTTGATTTACGCCCTATAAACCTATTGACAAGGTATGTTTAAGATGGTATAATATATCAAAATCAAATACTAAAGAGCGGATACCGAAGTGCCGTGGCGATGTACGAGGAATAAACGGCGCGGAATCATTTTGCGGCGCCGTCGCTCGCCCGTCTTGACGGCGTATCGCTTTGCGGGATTGGCTGATCGGAAAAAAGTTTCGTAACGTACGGAGGAAAGCGGAGAGAATCCGTTTAGAAAGACGCGGCGCGGGGTATAAATGAAAGCGGAAGAGCCGCAGACGGCTCCGTTTACAAGGGAGAGAGAAAATTTACATGCGATGTATTTATGCGGATAACGCCGCCACCACAAGAATGAGCGACGCGGCAGTGAAAGCGATGTTGCCGTTTTTACAGGATAATTTCGGCAACGCGTCGAGTTTATATTCGATCGGTCAGCGGGCGCAGGAGGCGCTTTCTTCCGCGCGCGAAGCGATTGCGGCGCAAATCGGGGCCGAACCGAACGAAATTTACTTTACTTCGTGCGGCAGCGAAGCGGATAATCAGGCGATTTTATCCGCCGCGGCGGCGGGCGCGCGCAAGGGGAAGAAACACATAATTTCCACGGCGTTCGAACATCACGCCGTATTGCATACGCTGAAAAAGTTAGAAAAAGAAGGCTTTGAAATAGAATTGTTGCCCGTGGGCGAAAAAGGCAACGTGACCGCGGAGCAGGTGAAAAACGCCATACGCGAAGATACCTGTCTGGTGACGGCGATGTACGCCAACAACGAAATCGGCTCTGTTCTGCCCATAGCGGAAATCGGAAAAGTCTGCCGCGAAAAAGGCGTAACGTTCCATACGGACGCGGTGCAGGCGGCGGGGCACCTGCCGATTGACGTTAAAACGCAGAATATCGATATGTTGTCGATGTCCGCGCATAAATTTCACGGCCCGAAAGGGATAGGCGCGCTGTACGTAAAACGCGGCGTGTTTTTACAGCCGCTGATTGAGGGCGGCGCGCAGGAACGCGGCAAACGCGCGGGCACGGAAAACGTTGGCGCGGCGGTTGCTATGGCAACCGCACTGAAAGAGGCGTGCGATCATATGCAGGAGAATGCGGAAAAGGTTTCCGCCCTTCGCGATAAACTGATTGCCGGCTTGGAAAAAATTCCGCACGGCGCGCTGAACGGAGACAGATTCAGCCGTCTGCCCGGCAACGTGAGTTTCTGTTTCGAAGGCGTAGAGGGCGAAAGTCTGCTGCTGCTTCTGGACGATAAAGGAATCAGCGCCTCTTCCGGTTCGGCATGTACTTCCGGCTCGCTCGATCCCAGTCACGTGCTGCTTGCCATCGGCAGACCGCACGAAGTGGCGCACGGCTCGTTACGGCTTACGCTTTGCGAGGAAAACACGGAAGAGGACGTGGACTATATGCTGAAAGTTATTCCCGAAATCATCGGGTATCTTCGCGGCATGTCGCCGTTGTGGAAAGATAAAGTAAGCGGCAAAAAGCCGTTTGTGATTTAGCGGCTTTAAAAACGGGTGAAACGGCACGAAAAAAAGCGCGAAAAACGGGCGAAAGGAGAAAAAAACAATGGCTTTATACAGCGAAAAAGTTATGGATCATTTCCGCCACCCCAGAAACGTGGGGTGTATTGAAAACGCGGACGGCGTAGGCGAAGTGGGCAACGCCAAATGCGGCGATATCATGAAAATCTATCTGAAAATCGACGGCGGCACGATAACGGACGTAAAGTTTGAAACGTTCGGGTGCGGCTCGGCGATCGCCTCTTCTTCCATGGCGACGGAACTGATTAAAGGACAACCCGTAGAAAAAGCGCTGGAACTTACCAACAAAGCCGTAGCCGAGGCGCTGGACGGCTTGCCCGCGTATAAAATGCACTGTTCCGTGCTGGCGGAGGAGGCGATTAAGCGCGCTGTAAAAGATTATTACGATAAAAACGGCATAGCGTACGATAAAAGCAAATTTCCGCCCGACGAAGAGTGCGAGCATTGTTGCATGGTATAGTCGCCGACGGGGCGCGTAAGGCGAAGGCGCGCAGACAATTCGTAGGCGCCGGCGCAAAAAACAACTTAGAAAACGACTGTTTCTTTTATAATAGGAGGCAGTCTTTTTTTATAACCGCGAAGCGAAACGGTTAACGCCGGTATTGGATACGCCGTGAAAAAATAATTTATTAAAATGAAGGTATAAAAATCTTATAACGGGGCAATAAATTTTCTGCAAAGCGGAAAGAGAGCGGCAGAAATGCAAATGCCGGATTTCCGTAAAGAAGAAGGAGAATTTTTTATGAAGAAGTCTTGCATAACTTTTTTACTTGCAGGCATAATAATTTTGACGGCGCTAATCGGAACGTCGCTTTCCGCGGCGGCGCTTTCAAAAAACGCAACAATCACCGCGGAGTATTTAAGAATTCATATTCGCGCCGATTCCAACGAAGCGGCGGCGCAGGAGGTGAAGTACGAAATACGCGACGAAGTGGTGGAAACGCTGATTCCCGTGCTTTCGGTTACGCGTGATAAAGCCGAGGCGAAACGGGAGATTGAAAAGAATCTTACCGCGGTGAAAGCGGCGGCGGAAGCCGTTTTGAAACAACGCGGTTTTTCTTACGGGGCATCGGCTGAACTGACGGTTGAGCATTTTCCTTCCCGCACGTACGACGGCGTGACGTTGCCGGAAGGAGATTACGATTCGCTGATTGTAAACTTAGGCAGCGGTAAAGGGGACAACTGGTGGTGCGTGGCGTATCCGCCCTTGTGCTTTTCTACCGCAGGTAAAACGAACGTAGCGTATAAAAGTCTGATTTTAGAACGTATCCGCGAATGGAAGGCGCGGTGCGGAAACGAATCGGACCGCTGAATGTTCAGACGTTGATCGATCGGTAAAACGACTTTTTTCGTCCGATAAAATAAAAGGTAAAAAAATCCTACCCTCGCCGATATTTTTTTGCATAGTTTTTTTCTTTTTCTTACATACTTTCGGAAAAAGACGCTTTTGGAAGTAAGTGTTAAGGAGAAGAAAAAAATGAAGAAAACAAAGAGGATTGCGTTGGCGGCGGCGGGACTTTTCGTCTTTTCGGGAACGGCGGCGATTGCCGCTCCCAAGATAAAAGCGCGGGAAACGTCGATTTACGCTACGGAACAAGCGGAAGACGAGATAGGGGCGGCGGCTGTGCTTCGCCAAGGCTCGAAAGGCAACGAAGTAAAAGAAGTACAGCGCAGGTTAAAGCAATGGGGATACTATTCGGGTAGCGTAGACGGCGTATTCGGCAGCGGAACAAAAGCGGCGGTGATTGCGTTTCAGAAGAAAAACGGACTGACGGCGGACGGCGTTGTAGGTAAAGCCACGTACAAAGCGCTGGGCATGAGCGATTCGTACAACGTTTTATCGGGAAATAACAACAATTCTTCGTATACCAGTTCCGATTTGTATCTGCTTGCCAAAACCATTTATGCGGAAGGCAGAGGCGAACCGTATGCGGGGCAGGTGGCGATAGGCGCGGTGATTCTGAACCGTGTGAAAAACCCGGCGTTTCCCAACAGCATTTCGGGCGTGGTTTACCAGAAAGGCGCTTTTACCGCGGTGGCGGACGGACAGATCAATCTGTCTCCCGATTCCACGGCGATGAGCGCGGCGCAGGACGCGGTGAACGGTTGGGATCCTACGGGCGGCGCTATCTATTACTACAATCCGGCAATCGCAACCAGCGCCTGGATATTTACGAGGCCTACGATAACGGTAATCGGCAAACACGTTTTCGCGATATAGCGAAATCGGCGCTATAACGGGGTTGAAAAGGCAGAATAAGGAGTAAAAAAGATGAAAAATCAGCAACAGACAATAGGCAAAAATAAATCGTCCGGCGAAGAAAAAGTGGAACGCCTGGCAACGGAAAAGGCAGAAACGGCTGAAAAATCTCAGGCGAAAAACGCGACGGAAAAAAGCGCGGGAAAAGGCGCGGGAAAAGGCGCGGAAAAAGCCGTGGAAAAACACGCTGCCGCAGGCGGTAAGAAAAAAACCGCCGCTACGCAGGCAAAGAAAGGCGACGAAAAAAGCAAACAGGATAAGAAACAATCGGAAAAAGCCGCGGCGAAAAAGCGCGTGGAACTCGCCTTGAAAAAAGAAGAGCGTAAAGCGGAAAAACAAAAAGCCAAGGCGGAAAGGAAGAAAAAGCGCGCGGAAGCGAAAGAAAAGCGCATAGAAAAACGCCTTGCCGCAAAGGAAGAACGCAGAAAGAAACGCCTGGAACATCGCGGCAAGCATAGAGAACGCGCGATTGAATTGAAAGAAAAACGAGCCGCGGCGAAAGCGGCGCGTAAAGAAAAACAGGCGGAGAGAAAGGCGCAGAAGCAAAAGCGCCGCGCGATGATTAAATCGGAAACGAAAGAAGCGCGCGCCAAACGCCTCGAAAAAGAAAAAGCGGCAAAAATCGCTGCCAAAAAAGAAAAGCGCGCCAGAAGATATCAACTGCGCCTGCAACGTCGCGACGCCGCGCTGAAAAGAAAGCAACGGCGCCTTGAAAGCAAGGAACGCCGCCGCAGCGAAAATCATGCGCCGGGCTTTGGCGGTTGGTTGGCGGCGGTTATCTCGCTCGGCGTTGTAACGCTTGCTCTCGGAACGGTGGTTACCGTGGGCGCAGTGCGTATGAATCAGGCAAACGGCGCGCTCTCCACGGGATATCGCGGAGCGCTGTTTGAACTGACGGGGACTCTTTCCGACGTAGACGGCGATCTTGCCAAGGCTCGCGTCGCTTCGGGCAAACAGTCGCAGAGCGAACTGCTCACCGATTTATTGGTAAAAACGCGTATTGCGGAAAGCAATCTTGAAAAATTCCCGGTAGATTCCGAAACGGACGTTAATATGACGTTGTTTTTGAATCGCGCCGGCGACGCGGCGCAGGCGATGCTGCAAAAAATCCGTTCGGGCGGTAGTCTTTCGGCGGAAGACTATAGCAAACTCGACGAACTGTACGCCGTCAATCAGAAGATTTTAAACGAACTTTCCGCTCTTTCCGGCGAACTTACCGATAAAGACATGGCGGCGTTTATGAAAGACAAGGCCGGCAACAAGGTGTACGAGCGTTTCCGCAACATTGAAAACTATGCCGCCGAAAGCGGATATTCCACGGAAAACGAAGGGGGTATCTCCGCAACGAACGGCAACAAAAGCGATAAATCCACCGACGGAACGGTAAGCGAAAAATCGGGCGAAAACGTATCTTCCGCGCAAGCGGAAGAAGCGTGCCGCAGATATTTTGCCGATTACAATATCGCATCGATAGAATACGCAGGCGAAACGGTTTCGGGCAATATCGACGCCTTTAACTACACTATGACCGACGATCAGGGGCGCAGGTTATACGCAGAAATTTCTAAAAACAACGCCGCGCTTGTGGGGTTCGACTATTTCGCCGATTGTTCCGCGCATAATTTCGACCTTGAAAACGCTTTGACGATTGCGCAGAATTATCTCGATTTTTTAGGGTACGATAATATGACGGCGGCATGGGTGAGCGAAAGCGGAGTAAACGCAACGTTCCTCTTTGTCTATGAGGAAAACGGCGTGGCGTACTACCCCGATTCGGTAAGCGTGAAAGTGTGCGAAGAACGCGGAAAAGTAGTGGGCTTTACGGCAGTGAGTTTTTTAAAGAATCACCAAGACCGTTCCGCTCGGTCTGTCAACGGAGAAAAGAACGCGCAAAGCGCGGTTTCCCGCGAAAAAGCGGAAAGCGCGCTCAGCCCCCGACTTACCGTGCAATCGGCGCGAAAGGCGGTGATCGGAATCGGGGATAACGAAACGCTGTGTTACGAATTTGCCTGCAATTACGGCGAAGACGGATACTTTGTATACGTTGACGCGCAGACGGGCGAAGAAATTCGCATTACGCGTATATTATCCACGACGCACGGGAGATATCTGCGCTGACGGCGTAAAATACGAATAAAATACGAAGCGCAATAAAAAAACGCGGAGAACGTGAAAATTACGTTCTCCGCGTTTTAAGCAGTAAAACATTCGCTGAGCGTACGGAAAAATTTATTTTCCGATGACTTTCAAGGCTTTTTCCACAACGTTTTCTACGGTAAAGCCGAATTTTTCAAACAGTTCTTTGGCGGGGCCGGAAGCGCCGAACGTGGTCATGCCTACGATTTCTCCGTTTTCGCCGGCATATTTGTACCAACTGTACGGCGAGCCTGCTTCCACGCATACTCTTGCGGTAACTTCGGCGGGAAGGACGCTTTCTTTATAATCCAGGGGTTGTTTTTCGTATTCTTCCATGCAGGGCATGGAAACCACGCGCGCTTTAACGCCTTTTTCTTCAAGCGCGGCTTTCGCTTTAACGCACAATTCCACTTCGCTGCCCGTACCGATGAGAAGAACGTCGGGAGTGCCTTCACAATCTTCCAGCACATATGCGCCTTTCAACGCCGCTTTGCCGCTGTTTTTGTATTGCGGCAGGTTCTGTCTCGAAAGCACCAGTGCAGTGGGTTCGTCGCCCGTCAGTGCGGAAACCCACGCCGCCGCCGTTTCTTTGCCGTCGGCGGGGCGGTATACTTTCAGTCCGGGAATGGAGCGCAGAGCGATGAGTTGTTCCACAGGTTCGTGCGTGGGACCGTCTTCGCCCACGCCGATGGAATCGTGCGTTAAAATATAGGTTACAGGCAGTTTCATCAGCGCGGCAAGCCGAATCGCCGGTTTGCAGTAATCGGAGAACACAAAGAACGTGGCGCAATATGCCTGAATGCCGCCGTGCAGTTGCAAGCCGTTGCAGATTGCCGCCATCGCGTGTTCGCGAATGCCGAAATGTACGTTGCGCCCCGCGTAATTTTCCGCGGAAAACGAGCCGTATTTTATCGCGTCGGTATCTTTCATCACCGATTGATTGGAAGGGGCGAGGTCGGCGCTGCCGCCCGTCAGCGTGGGCATTTTTGCCGCGATCAGATTGAGCACTTTGGAAGAAGTGGCGCGGGTAGCCATGGGCTTATCGAAAGAATACAGTTCGTCGAATTCGTTGAAATCCGGTTTTTCGCCCGCCATGGCTTTTTTATATGCCTGCGCCAGTTCGGGATAGGTATATTCGTATTCCGCAAACATCTTTTTCCATTGCATTTCCTTTTCCGCGCCTGCGGCGGCGGCAAGCGCGCAATGGTCGTATACAGCCTGCGGGCAGGAGAACGGCTCTTCTTTCCAGCCGAGTTTTTCTTTTGCTTTTTTCAGATTTTCCTCGCCGAGCGGGGCGCCGTGCGATTTTTCGCTGCCTTCTAAAGGAGAACCGTAGCCGATGCGCGTGCGGCAGATGATAATCGAAGGTTTATCTTTTCTTTCCTTGGCTTTGGCGATGGCGTCGGAAAGCGCTGCTACGTCGTCGGGCGAACAAACGAGGTCGACGTGCAGTACCTGCCAGTTCTGCGCGGCAAATCTTGCGCCCACGTTTTCTTTAAAGGTGACGTCGGTATCGCCTTCTATCGTAATATCGTTATCGTCGTAAAGCAGAATGAGTTTGCCCAAAGCGTTCGCGCCGGCAAACGAACACGCTTCGTAAGAAATGCCTTCTTCTAAACAGCCGTCGCCGCAGATAGCGTATGTATAATGATTTACCACGGGGAAACCCGGTTTATTGTATATCGCCGCCAGATGCGCTTCCGCCATTGCCATGCCCACCGCGTTGGCGATGCCCTGCCCTAAAGGCCCCGTTGTGGTTTCCACGCCCGCCGTATGCCCGTATTCCGGGTGCCCGGGAGTTTTGCTGCCCAGTTGGCGGAATTCTTTTAAATCGTCGACGGTAACGCCGTAGCCGTACAAATGCAGCAACGCGTAATAAAGTGCCGAGCCGTGCCCGGCGGAGAGAACGAATCTGTCGCGGTTTTCCCACTTCAAATCGCGGGGATTGCAGTTGAGAAAGTTCTGAAACAAAGTGTAGGCGATCGGCGCGCAACCCATGGCGATTCCGGGGTGTCCGGAATTGGCTTTTTCTATGGCTTCCGCCGACAAAATACGCAGAGCGTTGATGGTGGTTTTCTGTACGTCCATAACTTGAGTTCTCCTGTTTAATATTTATTTTCAGCCGCGCGGTTTTCGGTTTTCTTTTTCTTTTTTTTCGGCTTCGAAAAAAAGAAAACTTCGCGGAAGAATATAATGTTGCATTGAATTTTAAGAAAGTTTAAGGGAAAGCAACGCGTTTTATGCGCGCAACGTCATCCTTTTAAAAACGTTTCGGCAGGGGAAAGATCGAGACAATCGAAGTCTTTCAGAAATTCGTATAATCCGCCGATAATCTCTTTTACGCCGCCCGCCTTTTCGCTTTCGGCATTAACGGGTAAAATCGGCTCGTGCAGACTCATTCTCACAAGCAGCCACCCCGCGCCGTGCGCCGTATCGAAATTCAGCCGCACGCCCTCGTAATTTTCTTTTGCGGGCGTGATATAGTCTTTTTCCGCGGCATAAATTTTCAGTTGCCCGATGATCCGCGCGCCCTCGGCGGTAAAATCGCATCCGTCTTTAAATTTAAAGCGGAGTTCCGTCGCCTCCTCAGGCATTTTCAGGTCGGAAATTAAATCGGTGAGTTTTTTCCCCTGTTCCGAAACTTTTGCCAAAGCGATCAGAAGTCGGGTAATCAGGTACGCGCCGTCGTCTAAAAAATAATTCTCTTTCAGCGCCGCGTGTCCGCTCGTCTCTATCGCCAAAGGGGTATATTCTCCCGCGGCGTTTAAGCGGATCGCCTCGTTTATCACGTTTTTGTATCCGCGCTTAAAACGGTGGTGTCTGCCTCCGTGCGAAACGATAAATTGCGCCAGACCGTCGCTCGTCACCGAATCGGTAACGATCGTGCCGGGGCGTTCGGCAAGCAATATGGCGGAAATTAAAGCGATCAGCCGGTTTCTGTTGATCTCTTCGCCGGCGGAGTCCACGGCGCCCGCTCTGTCTACGTCGGTATCGAAAATAATGCCGAAGTCGGCCTTTTCGCGTTTGACCGCGGCGCATACGGAAGCCATTGCCGCCTCGTTTTCGGGGTTGGGAATATGCCCTTTGAAATACCCGTCGGGTTCAAGGAACTGCGAACCGCCGATATCCGCGCCGAGGGGGACAAGCACCTTTTCGGCATAAAAACCGCCCGCGCCGCCGCCTGCGTCCACCAGAATTTTTTTGCCCGACAGCGGTTTTTCCGTTCCGCACGCCGCGCGCACTTTCTGTACCAGATCGGCGGAATATTTGTCCATATAATAATGCGTCGTAACCGTTCCGCGTTCGCCGCTTACATACAGAGCGGCTTCGTCGCCTGCGACGGCGAGGATTTCTTTTACGTCGTCGGCTTCCAGTCCGCCGCGCCTCGTAAAAAATTTGAGTCCGTTGCGGTTGAAGGGAAGGTGCGAAGCGGTAATCATCACCGAGCCGTCGATTGCGCCGCCGCGCGCAGAGAAAAACGGTTCGTCCTGCAGCAGCATAAACATCGAGGGCGTGGAAGAGAGCCCCGTTACAACAAGGTCGTCGCCGAACGTTACGCCTTCCTGTACGCCCGCAAGCAGGACCGGCGCGGAAATGCGGGAATCGTACCCGACCGCCACGCGCACGCGGCGTTTTCCGAGTTTTCGTTTCAGCCACAGGCAGAATGCGCGGGAAATATCGCGCGCCGCTTGTTCTGTTAAATTTACGTCCTCGTGTAAAACGCCCGCTACGGCAATGCCGCGCACGTCCGTTCCGTTTCGCAAACGGGAATAATCCATAATTTTGCCTTTCCTTATTATGCGTGAAACGACAGAGTATACGTATATGTATACGCCGCTTTTTTCTAACGCGTTATCTTTCTATAATTTATTATAACGCTTTTTTGTTGTTTTTTCAAGCCTTTTACGTGAACATTTCAAGAAAAGCGGCAGATTTTTTTGTCACTTTTGTTTTGTCACTTTTGTCGGCGAACGGTAAGGTATGGCGAAAAAACGTTATAAAAAAGTTGAAATATAA
Source organism: Clostridia bacterium (assembly GCA_028720205.1). Taxonomy (GTDB): domain Bacteria; phylum Bacillota; class Clostridia; order Christensenellales; family Borkfalkiaceae; genus Scatosoma. The sequence goes on along the minus strand of JAQYLE010000032.1, from coordinate 3,791 downwards.
AAAGAGTTCGTCGGATAACGAACTCTTTTTACCGGGAAATCGCATATGTATTCCCGTGAAATTTCCGCAAATCAGTCGACTAATAAAGGTTGTTTGCCGATAATCACCAAAATAAGGTCGACAACCCAGAAAAATACGGCCCCGGGAACGATGGAAAGAACGCCGATTACGATATAAACCACATTTTTCTTTACGATTCCGTTTAAAACGCGGGCGACGCTCCACACGATGTCGAGCGCGGGCAGACAAAGAATCAGGCGCAAAATCCACGGTAAACCTTTCAACGAGTCTAAAATACTTTTCATACTCTTCCTCCGAATTCAGAATTTTATTTATTATATGTATTATAGAACAAGCGAACGGAAAAGTCAATGATTTTTTACATTATTTTGCTTTTTTTTAGCGCAAAAGGGCATAGCGCAAGCGAACGCCGTCGCGGCGGGATATTCTTCAATCAAAACGAAAGTTTGTTTGGGAAAAAGGAAAGCGAAAAAAGAAACGGAAAAAAAATTGACGAAAAAAGTCGAAAAAAACCGAAAGGGTATTGACAAAAAAGAAAATATGTCGTATACTTAATAAAGTATTTATTTAAAAAAATAAACAAAAGGGGAAAGGAAAATGAAGAAAAAGTACGAAACTCCAAAGGCGGAAACGACGGAAACGGCCGAAACGGACGCGGTAAGATGTTCGGGACTAACGGGGAGGCAAAAACAATCGGACGACGGAACGCAGGACGTAACGGACGTATACGGATTTTCCTGGCTTTCCAAACTATAAGGGCAAAGCGTTCGGAAAGATAAGCGAAACGATAAAGCGCGTAAAGCAAACAAGTGAAAAAGGGGGAAGATTGAAAATGCTGAAGAAGACGAAAACGGTAACAATGCTGGTTGCGGCGGCGGCAGCGGTTTTTTCGGCGGGCGTAACGCGGCTGTTTTTACAAAGGGGAAAAGCAGAAAAAGCATGCACGGTACAGGCGGAAGAGCAAGCGGAAGAGGGAGTAACGGAGACGGAGTTTGCCATGAAGGAAGGGGCTTCGGTGCGGCTGAACGTAGAGGAAGAAATGTACGGAATACGTTTCGGAGCGACGGTGGTTGATACGGAACGGGAATACGCGATGATGATTGTGCCGAAAGAACTTCTGGCGGGATACGAAGAGAAAAAAACAGAGGGCGAAAAAAGGACGGAATATTGCGAGAGAATAGCGGAGGCGGCGGGGGGAAGCGTTGCAAAAGCGGAAGGACTGACGGCGAACGAGCAGGGGGAGATTGCGTGCGCGTTGGTGGAAATAAAGTGGGAGAATTTAAATCGGTCTTTTGTGGGGCTGGCATATTACGAAGAGAACGGCGAGAGGATTGAAGCCGCTTTGGCGCAAGACGGGGAACGGAGCGTAAGCGCAGTGGCGAAGAACGCTTTGGAGAGCGGCGAATTGACGCAAGCGCAACAGACAGCGGCATTGCGTTTGCAAACGGACGGAGAGAAGGAGGCGCGCGGAGTAGCGGTAGACGCGGCGCTGGGCGAAGAATTGTTCGGGTTGACCGACAAAGAGAACGCAGACGGAGAGTTGCTGTACGAGAGTCCGAAGCGGGTAGACGTCGGAGCGGGAGAAATCAGCGCGGAAGGTTGGAAACTGTACGGGAAAGAAGTGATAGATACGCAGATCAACAAAAACGTATGGAAACAGCGGCTGAGATACGAAAACGGAACGGCGAGTTTCGTGATGTGGTGCGGGCAGACGGCGAAAGCGGAGTTCATGAACGCGGAGGAGAAATTACGCGAAATCGCCTTTCTTGCCGACGAAGCAAAGTTGATAACGTTGCCGACGGAAGAACTTACGTCGTTTACGCGGCTGAGAATTAAAGCGAGCGAGACAAACGAGGAGGGAAGAAGCGAGTATTTTATAGGGGAAATAACCGAAAAGACGGCGGAAGCGGCGGCGCGGGAAGTCAGCGAAGCGATTGCGGCGTTGCCGAGCGAAGAAAAGTTGAAAAACGCGGAAGATACGGTGTTTGAAACGTACCGCAAGCAGATCGAGGCGGCAAGCCGATTGTACGAGGGGTTGAGCGAATTCGGAAAAACGCTGGTTGCGGGCACGGAACTTTTGGAAACGCTGGCGGCGACGGCGGAGGAAAGACAGACGAAATTATTCGATTGGACGAACGCTTCGGGGTTGATAACAAAAGAAAACGATGAATCGAACGTATACGTAAACGAATCGACGGACGAAGACTACGGAAACGGTTGGCAGATAACGAGAAGATTGGAAACGGAGAGCGATGAAGGCACGTATATCAGAACGAAAGTGAAAGTGAATACGATTGGCTTGGAAGAGCAGACGTCCGCATACGCAAAGATAGTCTTTTACGTATACGCCGAACACACGCCGACCGCGGACGAAGAATTGAAACTTACGATAAAGAAGCAGAGTCCGAACGGTGAAAAAACAGAAATTCCGGTGGCGCTGGAAAACGGAGCGTGGGTGAAAATAACGCTGGAACGGGAAGCGTTTTTACAGTGTACGCATTTTACCGCTTTTTTCGACGCGGGGGAAACAGGGTTAAAAATTTCCGCTTTTTACGGCGTGAAATAGGCGAAAGGTCAAACGAAGACAACGCGGATATGCCCGATAATCGCTTGACAAAAAACGTAAATTCCGTATATAATAAAACGAATTTATTTACATCAGATCGTTTTTCCGCAAAGTTCCCGTAAAACTCATACTTTCCTATGCGGCAGAACGAACAAGGAACGGCGTCGTATGCGTTTTTCTAATTATCATCAACACACTACGTTTTCCGACGGGAAAGCGACGATCGGGCAGACGGTAGCGCATGCGGTAGAACTCGGCTTTGAAGCAATCGGTATTTCCGATCATTCGTTTACCCCGTTCGATACCACGTATTGCATGAAAAAAGAACGCGAAGAAGAATATCTGAACGAGATAGCCCGGGTAAAAGAGCAATTCGCGGGAAAAATCGAAGTGTATGCAGGGTTGGAAGCGGATTATTTTTCGGACGTGGACGAAAAAAAATACGATTACCTTATCGCTTCCGTGCATTATTTATACGGAAACGGCGAATATCATGCAATCGACCATACGAAAGAGCAGAACGCCCGTTATTTGTACGAGGTGTGCGGCGGCTCGAAGGAAAGATACGCCGAAAATTATTATTATGCCGTAACCGACAACGTAAAAAAAAGACGTCCGCAGATCGTAGGACACTTCGACGTGATTACCAAATTCGGGCTGTTCGACGAGTTTTCGGACGACGGAAAAAAGTACCGCGCCATTGCGGTAGAAGCGCTGAACGAGGCGCTTAAAGTAACGCCCGTGATAGAGGTGAATACGGGCGGAATAGCGCGCGGTTTCCGTTCGACGCCTTATCCCGCTCCGTTTTTGCTGAAAGAGATTCTGCGCCGCGGCGGCGAGGTCGTTCTCTCTTCCGACGCGCACGCGCTTTCCACCATGGACGCGAAATTCAAAGAGAGCGCGGATCTTCTTTCTTCGTTGGGGTTTAAATATGTGGCAAGATGGCGCGGCAAAGAGTTTACGCACGTAAAAATCGATTGAAAATATCGTAAACGCCTGAGAAAAAACAAAGACAAAATTATCAATAAAACCCCGGTCGGGACTGTTTTCCTGCCCGGGGTTTTGTCTGCATTTCGAAAAAAACGCCGTTTGTTGCGCTTTTCGATTTTTGGTTGAAACAAAATTCTGCTTTTCCGTTCGGGCATGGAAAAAAATGCCGAAAAAACGATTTTTTTTGCGAAAAACGTCGAAAAATCATTTGACA
>JAQYLE010000031.1 GCA_028720205.1 Clostridia bacterium | reverse complement strand
GCCGATATGTATATTGCGCGAAGTAAAACATTCCGCGCAGGTTTTCAGCATTTTATCGATGAGTTCGTACGTTCTTTCATCGTCAGCAAGAAGAACGTCGTCCGCGTCGTTGATTTCAGAATATTTCGGATATCGGAAAATCTGATTAAGATGCGCCAGCGTCTGTATGCACGGCATCAGTTCAATCCCGTGCGATAAGGCGAACGCGTCGATTTCTTTCAGTTCCGCCTTCGTGTATCTGCCGCGCCTGTACCCGAACAGCGGCTCGCCCTCGATTTCGTACGTGTCTTCCGTGTACAGTTGCAGACAGTTATATCCCGCTTTTTTTAAAACGAGAATAAACTTTTTCACTTCTTCAACGCTCATCACGGCGTTTCTGGAACAATCCAGCATCACGCCCAGGTAGTTTTTTTCTTTGACCATCACTTGCTCCTTTTCCGCCCGTTTTCTTGCGGTAATTCAAGTTTGTAATTGTATATAAATTTTACTTTATCGCCTTTATTTTTGCAAGAAAAATCTTCCCCGATTATTTCAGAATATTTCTTATTGCCGCCGGCGGCTGAACCGTCGGCTGAAAAATTTATTCGGAAATGTTTCGGAAAAGTTTTTTTTCTTATTCGTTTTTTAAGGTCGTTCCGCCGCTTTTTTTCTGCCGCCATCAGCCGCGCCGCCGCTTATTCGGCCGCTTTTTCTGCCGCTGTTCCATATAAAAATTTTAACGCGCGTATTTTTGCACGATTTCCTGCATTTTATCAAAGTTCTGCAGCATGTCTTTCGCCAAAGCGAGTTGGCTCCGCGCGCGCACGAGATTATGTTCGGGATAATCGACGGAAAAATACTTATCGCCGTCCAGATAGTCGGTTAAAAACCGCACGCCGCATTCCGCCGTCATCGAAACCGCGCCGCCCGCAAGCGAATCCTTTTCCGCCGCCGTAAGATCTTCTTTATTCACGCCGAGAAAACCGCGCGTAAACGCTTCGAATTTCTTTAAGTCAAGCGCGATACGCGACGGATCTTTTTCGTCCTCCGCCGCCGCGTTCGCTCCGGCGCGTATTGCGTCGCCGAAATCGAACGCCACAAGCCCCGGCATAACGGTATCCAGGTCGATTACTGCCAGATGCTCCTGGGTTTTTCTGTCGAACAATACGTTGGAACACTTTGTATCGCTATGGGTTACGCGAAGCGGAAGTTCGCCCGAACGTTGCCGCCGATACGTTTTTACCGCTACGTCTTCCAGCGCGAGATATTCGTCGATCTCCCGCCGCACTTTCGCCGCGCGGGAGCAAGCGTCGTTCTTTACCGCCGTTTTAAACGCTTCGAAACGCATGATCGTATTATGAAAATGCGGAATGGAAATAAACAGATCTTTTACGGGATAATCGGAAAGATATTTCTGAAATTCGCCGAACGCCTTGCCCGATTCCTCCATGACGAACGCCGAAGCGGTAAGAAAAGTACAGGAATCGTCGATAAATCTGCTGCAACGCCAGAAGTCGCCGTTCTCTTCGATATAATAGTATTTGCCCTCGTCCGTTTGCTGATAATGCAGCACCCTGCGTTTTGCCGAAACGCCCGTCTCCTTAATTTTTTTCCGGATATGTTCCGTAACCGAAATAATGTTGTTCATTACCTCAACGGGGCTTTTGAATACGTAGGTATTCACTTTTTGCAGTATGTAGTCCTTTACTTCGCCGCCGCGGAAAAAATACGCTTTATACGTTTGATTGATATGGCCGCTCGTCACTTTTTCGTAAGAACGGTATTCCCCCTCGATGCCGAACTTTCTGCACAGTTCCTCAATTTTTGCGTCGTTCACTTTCCGCCTCCGTTTCGATTTTTTCCCCTGCGAACCACTTTCGTTAACGATTAACCGTTTGCGCGTGAAACGGCGCCGGATTCCTCCGCCCTTTCTTTTCCCCGCTGTAAAGTCCAGCCGTCAACGTAAACGCCTTCGCCAAACGCGCGCGCGGCGCAGATTTCATCCTCGCAGACGCTTGAAGAAGCGTCGTCGCTTTTGTATTTATAGGTGGGCACGAGTTCCGCAATATACTTTTTCATCTCGTCCGTTTCCTCGTACGCTTTCTGGTACAGTACGTCCAGCGTTTTCCATAAATGCGCTTCGTCGAAGTCGATGGGTCTGGCGATATTGATCAGCCCGTTTTCCGTTTTCTGCAATCCCTCTTCCGCCATCAGGCGTTCCTCGTACAGTTTTTCGCCGGGGCGCAAGCCCGTGCAGACAATGGGAATATCCACGTTTGGTACGTAGCCGGAAAGTTGAATGAGATGACAGGCAAGGTCGTAAATTTTTACGGGTTCGCCCATATCCAGCACAAAAATCTGCCCGCCTTTGGCATAAGCGCCCGCCTGAATCACCAACGAAACCGCCTCGGGAATCGTCATAAAATATCGTATGATGTTTTTATCGGTTACGGTAACCGGTCCGCCCTCGGCGATCTGCTGTTTGAACAGCGGAATGACTGAGCCGTTTGAACCGAGCACGTTGCCGAAGCGCACCGCCACGAATTTGGTGCGTTTGCTGTGCTTGCCTATCGTCTGAACGATCATTTCGCAGATTCGTTTGGTTGCGCCCATCACGTTGGTAGGATTCACCGCTTTATCCGTAGAAATCTGCACAAACGTTTCCACGGCGTATTCGTCGGATAAAAGCGCCACGTTCAGCGTGCCGAACACGTTGTTTTTCACCGCCTCGTTAGGGCTGGTTTCCATCAGCGGCACGTGTTTGTGCGCCGCGGCGTGAAATACGATCTGCGGACGGTATTTTTCAAACACGTCGCGCATTTTTCCCTGATCTCGCACGCTGGCGATCAGCGTTAATAAATTCAGTTTATCGCCGTATTTGCGTTTGAGTTCCTGTTCGATAGAATAGGCGTTGTTTTCGTAAATATCCAGAATAATCAGTCTTTTGGGGTGATGCGTCGCAAGTTGCCGGCACAACTCGCTGCCGATCGAGCCGCCTCCGCCCGTTACCAGCACCGTTTTATCTTCGATATATTGCAGAATGCCGTTTAAGTCCACCTGAACCTGTTCTCTGCCCAATAAATCGCCGATTTCCACGTCGCGCATTTTTGAAACGGTTACTTTACCGTCGGCAAGTTCGTATATGCCGGGCAGAATTTTCACGGGCTTTTTGCATTCCTGTAAAATGGAAATAATTTGTTTCTGCCGCTTTCTCGGCGCGGAAGGAATGGCGTAAAAAATTTCGTCCACGTCGTATTTTTTCGCCATTTTCGGCGCGGAAGCGATATTTCCCACGATTTTAACGTTGATGATATGCTTCCCTATTTTATTGGGATCGTCGTCTAAAATACATACGGGGTACTGTTTGGCATACGCGGAAGTAACCAACTCTTTCACGATTAAAGAAGCCGCTTCGCCGCCGCCCACGATCATCACGCGCGCCCTGCCTTTCGCGCCGTTGCCGAAAAATACGGTGCACACGCCGAGCAGTCTTGTGCAAAAACGGGACGCGATCACCAGATTGAAAAGCAGCAAACCGAATAACAGCGACGTTCCCTTCGTAATATACGCGCCGTCGGTAACGATAGCGAAAGCCGCGTTTAAAATACAGACGATGAGTATGGCAAGCGCGATTCTGAACGCGTCGAACAGACTTGCCGCTTTCAGCACGATCGCGTACGCCTGCGCAAGAAAAAGCGCGCTCACCACCGCCAGTATATTGGCAAGAATCCAGAGGACTACAACAATGGAAAACTCCTCCGTGGGCGTGGAAAACCAGGCGATCAACGCCGCCCCTATAACAGAAATAATATCAGTAATCAGAAACGTGACTACGTGACCTTCTTTCGTTTGTTTATTTTTCATTATATATTTGCCTTTTTTCGAATTTTATCGATCCGCCCGGAAACGGACCTGCCCCTTATCGGAATCGGCGCGGCGTTTCAGCAAAAACGTTGCCCGACAACTACGATTATATCACAAACCACTCGTCTTGTCAATAGAAAAACAAACATACTTTATCGCAAAATCACCGCGTTTCGCCGCCGTTTTACTTTTTTCGACAAGATTTTATTATTTTAAACGTTTACTAACTTTTAAACGCTTCAAACGGCTTACTATAATTATTTTTCTCTTAACCGAACGATATGCGGCCGGCGCGCCGATCATTCGCTTTTTTTACCGTTTTTTTGTAAACATATCCGTCATTTCGCGAGGAACGGGCGAAAAAAAGCCGAGCGTTTCCCCCGTAACGGGATGTTTTAAGCAAAGCGCCGAGGCGTGCAGGCCCAGTCTTTTCAAGGGCGAATCCACAAACCCGTACTTTTCGTCGCCCGTAACGGGGTGCCCCGCCGCTTTCATCGCCACGCGGATCTGATTTTTTCTGCCGCTTTCTATCTCCACGCGAAGCAGAGAAAACTCCCCGTTTTCTCTCACCGTTTCGTATTTCGTAACGGCGCGCTTCCCTTCGCCGCGCGCCACGGGGTAAACGAGGTGATTGTTATTTTCTTTTAAATATAATACGATCTCGCCGCGTCTTTCTTTAAATACGCCCGAAACCACCGCGTAGTATTCGCGTTTCAGCACCAGTTCGTTCCAGCGCATGCGCAACATCGAATGAATTTTAACGTCTTTCGCAAACGCAAGCACGCCCGACGTCTCTTTGTCGATGCGGTGCAAAACGTACGCCCGTTCGCCCGCGCCTTTGTTTCTGAGGTACTCTTCCGCAAGATAATACGCCGACAGCCTTTCGTCGTCGCTCTCCACGGAAAGCAATCCCGCCGGTTTATCCACCACCAGAAATTCATCGTTTTCAAACAGAATATCCGGTTTTAAATTCTTCGAAAACCGTTTTGTACCGGCTTTTTCGCCGCTGCCTTTTTCGCGCTTTTCGCCCCGCCCCGACGGTTTATCGGCGCTCCCCGTTTTTCCCGTTTTTTTCACGCGCGGCGCGCTATCTTCCGCAAAAGGAGCCGTAACGGCGTTTTTCGCGATTTTTATTTCGTCGTCTTTCGCCAGGGGGAAATCGAATTGTTTTTCCGCCCTGCCGTTTACAAGCACTTTGCCGCCGGAAAGCAACGCTTTTACGTTGTTGCGCGACTGCCTGCATTTTTTCAGCAAAAAGGCGAGCAACGTATCGCTGCGCGGCACGGTGTATCGCGCCGTATACGCCTCCGCCTTTTTTGTTAACGGCTTTCCGCCGTGCCCGCGCACCGTTATCGCTCCTTTGTTCCGTGCGGTATAATTGTTATTCTTCATCCTCGTCGGGCAGATCTACGTTGTGGTATACTTCCTGCACGTCGTCCAGATCCTCCAATGCTTCCAGCATGTTGGTAAAAATACGCACTTTTTCTGCGGGCAACGTGATTTTGTTTTGCGGAATCATTGCCACTTCCGCCTGTACAAAGCGGATTTTAGGCTCTTCCTCGTCGCCGTGGCGGGATTTGGGCGCCGCCGCCATCAGTTCTTTATTTTTCTCCTCAAAATACTTTCGCACGTCGGAAAACGCTTCGGGCGAGGTAAAAATTTCGTAAACGTCGTCGCTCACCGCAACGTCGTCCGCACCGGCTTCCAGAGCGTATTCCGTAACGGCGTCCTCGGTAAGTTCCGCCGTACGTTCGATAACGATGTAGCCTTTGTTATCGAAATTATAAGAAACGCAGCCGGTGTTGCCCATCGAGCCGCCGTGCTTGCCCATAATCGCGCGGATATCGCCCGCCGTGCGGTTGTTGTTATCCGTCAGGGCGGAAATGATTACCGCCGAACCCGCGGGGCCGTATCCTTCGTAGGTAAGTTCCTTGTAATCGGCGCCCGAAAGTTCGCCCGCCGCGCGCTTTATGCTGCGCTGAATGTTGTCGTTGGGCATGTTCGCCGCCTTCGCTTTGGCGATGACGTCGGCGAGTTTGCTGTTGGTTTCGGGGTTGGGATTTCCCTTCGCCGCCACCGCGATTTCCCTGCCGATTTTGGTGAAGATTCTTCCTCTCGCCGCGTCGGCTTTGCCTTTTTTTGCCTGTATATTATGCCATTTGCTATGTCCTGACATCTTATTTTTCTCCTGTTCCGTTATTATTTAATTACGAAAACTTTAATTACGAAAACGCCCGTCTGGCGTTAATGTTTAAACAAATTTATCCCGCCGCAACGCGTACATACATACCGCCGCCGCAACGCCCGCGTTTAAACTTTCCTGCGCGGCGCGCATGGGAATCGACACGGTATACGCCGCCGCGCGACGCACTTCCTCAGAAAGACCGTTCGCCTCGTTGCCCACGGCCAGCGCGATTTTTTCGGGCGCGGAAAACGAAAAAACGTTTTGTCCGCCCATATCCGCCGCTACGACGGGTACGCCCCGCAACAAACGCAACGCCTCTTCGCGCGATACGCTGTACGGCAACGTAAAGAAAATGCCGCTCATACTGGCGCGCACGCACTTGGGCGAATACGCGTCCGCGCAATTCACAAGGTAAATTTCGTTAAAACCCGCCGCGTTCGCCGTGCGGATAATCGTGCCTAAATTACCGGGATCGGCAACGCCGTCTAAGAGCAGCGCGTCGCCTTCGGGCGGCTTCGGCTTGTTTTCGGGTATTTTCACTTCGCACAAAACGCCCTGCGGCGTTTTTTCTTCGGAAATACAATCGAACACGGCTTGCGAAACGCGAATTATTTTATCTTCGGCAACGCCGTTTTCTTTCAACAGCGAACGAATGCGTTCCGCGTATTTTCCCGCGTAGTTTTCGGCAAAAAACACCCGCCCGATACGCCTGTGCGCCGCCAGGCATTCCGCCGTCATCTTTTCTCCTTCCGCCAGGAATAAGCCTCGCTCTTTTCTGCCTTTTTTATCTTTGAGCGACACCGCCTCTTTGATGAAAGGATTGTTTTTAGAAGTGATAATCGTCTGCAAAATATATTTCCTTTTATCTTCCCGCCCGTTCGTACGCCTTATGCGCCGCGGCGCGGCGTTGCCCTTTTGTTGCGGCCGATACGGGCAATTTATACGGGCAATTTACGGAATAAGAACGAAAGCGAAAATACAAATAAAAAGCCTTTTAGCGCTGTTCTAAAAGGCTTTGCTGATGCTTAAAGGGCTGCTTTCGCTTTTTGCGCCAACTGCGCGAAAGCGTTCGCGTCGTTAACCGCAAGGTCGGCAAGAACCTTTCTGTTCAGATTGATGTTCGCCGCGGAAAGACCGTGCATGAATTTGCTGTACGAAAGTCCGTTCAGACGAGCCGCCGCGTTGATTCTTACGATCCAGAGTTTTCTGAAATCTCTCTTTCTTCTTTTTCTGCCGATATACGCATAGTTGAGCGACTTCATCACCGCTTCGCGGGCGATACGGTAGGATTTGCTTTTGTTGCCGAAATAACCTTTGGCAAGTTTAAAAATTTTTCTACGCTTTTTTATCGCGTTTACTCCTCTTTTAATACGCATGTTCTTCTCTCCTTATTAGTCCTTATAGGGCATCATGTTCTTCACCGTATTTTCCTGCGTGGAAGATACCAGAGTAGACTGACGAAGATTTCTTCTTCTCTTGCTGGATTTGGTTTCGGCTTTGTGATTTTTGCCGCCGTGAGATCTGTTGACCTTACCGCTGCCCGTCAGCCAGAAACGTTTTTTCGTACCGCTATGGGTTTTCTGTTTAGGCATATATTTGTCCTCCGAAAATTTTTTTCTTGAAATTATATGTTTTGGCCGCGCGGCGCGCCGCGTTCCGCAATGCGCTCCTGCGAAAAAAACGTTTTTCTCCGCGCGCCCGATAAAGGCGCGGATTATCGTTTGCGCCGTTTATTCCCGGCGCGGCGTTTTTTATTGTTTTGCCGGCGAAAGCAGCATCACGATGTTTCTGCCTTCGGCAAGCGGCGCTTTATCCATTACGGCTTTGCCGCCGAGCATGGCGAAAAATCGGTTCATCACGTCGACGCCCATGGAAGAACGCCCCATCTGCCTGCCGCGCATACGAATGGAAACTTTCACCTTGTTGCCTTCCGTAAGAAATTCCGTCGCCTTTTTCGCCTTGATGTTCAGATCGCCCACGTCGATCGTCATGGAAAGATAAATTTCCTTGATCTCCACCGTTTTCTGATTCTTGCGGTTTTCTTTTTCGCGCTTCGCCTGCTCGAATTTGAATTTGCCGTAATTCATAATCTTGCAGACGGGCGGCACGGCGGCGGGAGAAATTTTCACAAGGTCGAGATTCTCGTCCTCCGCAAGGCGCAACGCCTCGAACGGAGACATAATGCCCAGCATATCTCCCGTGGAAGAAATAACTCTTATTTCTCTGTCGCGAATATCTCTGTTAATCTGATATTGGTCTTTGATGGCTTTGTACCTCACAAAAAAATTACGGGTCGCCTGAACAAAAGCAACCCGTTTTTTCCGCCTTTTTCCGCGCCCGTTTTTTGCGCGCGCCGTTACGAAAAACTATCGAGCCGTACCGATGAACACCGCACGGCGAGAAGGTTTGCTTCTGCTTTGCCTAATCATAATATCACAAAGCAGTCCCTTCCGTCAAGCGTTTTAACGCCCGTTTTACCGATTTTTTTCGTCTTTTTTTCTTTTATCCGTCCAGTCGCCGTTTAAAATACGCCGCCACCGCCGCCGCAAGCCGCGCCGCCGCGGGGATTACTTCCTTGGGAAACTTACCGATAAACGCGCCCGATTCCAGCGTGATATCGCCCGCATAGCCCGTTTCTTTCATCGCGCCGATAATCGGCTCGTAATCGATTTTTTCCGCGAAGGGCAACGAGTGCGAATCCTCGTAATAATTCACGTCGTGCAGATGTATCGATTGTAAATAACCGCCCAGCGCGCGGATCATTTCCGCCGCGGAGGTATTCATGGCGCGCAGTTCCGCATGCCCGATATCCAGATTGGCGACAAATACGTCTTTGGGCAGAAGCGACATGTGTTTTACGAAGTTTTCGGGAGAAGAACACGCCGCGGGGGCGAATATGTTTTTCTTCGCGTTCCAGTTCCACATATTTTCCACGCCGATTTTTACGCCCGCCTCCCGTGCGTACGGCGCAAGCGGCAGAAATATTTTTTCGGCGTTTTCTTCGGGCGTGTAATCGTTGCACGGGTGCACCACGCAGACTTTCGCGCCTAAAACGCCGCTTACCTTAACCGCGCGGATCAACGGCGGGAACTGCGCTTTATTGTATTGTTCGTCTCCTTTTCTCGCCGAAGGAAAGGGCGCGTGCGCCTGATTGCACGGCAAATCGACGGAATCGGCATATACGCGTAAAGCGCGCGCGTTTTCAAGGTAATCTTCGCTCTCTATCAGCCGCCGCCACGCCTCCTCGCCGTTGAACATTCCGCAATCGTACGCCGTAAAGCCGCTCGCTTTCATCAGCGCGAGAATTTCTTCCAACGTGCCGTACGCGCCGAATCCTTCCGTGGTGGAAGAAATTTTTCTTTCGGTCATCGTGTTATTCCCCTCGGATTTTCTTTCGCTTAAAAGGCGGTTTTGTCGTTTATGTCTTTCACCACGGTATCGGTAAATTCGCTTACGGAAACGGCGCCCGTATCGCCTTTGTCGCGGCGGCGCACCGCCACCGTGCCGCTTTCCGCTTCCTTCTCGCCCACAACCAACATATACGGCACTTTTTCCATCTGCGCCTCGCGGATCTTATAGCCGATTTTTTCGTTGCGCTCGTCCACGGCAACGCGCACGCCCTTTTCGCCGAGCGTTGCCGCCACGTTTTTGGCATAGGCGATCTGCCGCTCGGTGATGGGCAGAATTTTCACCTGCACGGGCGAAAGCCATACGGGGAATTTGCCCGCGTAATGTTCGATTAAAATGCCGATAAACCGCTCTATCGAACCGTAGATCACGCGGTGCACCATAATCGGGCGGTGTTTTTCTCCGTCCTCGCCCACGTATTCCAATTCAAAGCGTTGCGGCAATTGAAAATCGAGTTGAATGGTTCCGCACTGCCACGTGCGCCCGATGGAATCTTCCAGATGAAAATCGATTTTCGGCCCGTAAAACGCGCCGTCGCCCTCGTTCACCACGTATTCCGTTCCCATTTCGTCCAGCGCCTCTTTCAAAGCGTTGGTGGCGTTTTCCCAATCCTCGTCGCTGCCCATGCTGTTTTCGGGGCGGGTGGAAAGTTCCACGTGATATTTAAAGCCGAACAGCGTGTATACCTCGTTGATCAGCCGTACGACGCCCTTGATTTCGCCCGTGATCTGCGAAGGCGTCATAAAGATATGCGCGTCGTCCTGCGTGAAACAACGCACGCGGAACAATCCGTGCAACTGTCCCGACTTTTCGTGGCGGTGCACTAAGCCGAGTTCGCCCATGCGGATGGGCAGATCTTTATACGAGTGCGGCTCGGTTTTATACACCAGCACGCCGCCCGGGCAGTTCATGGGCTTTATCGCGTAATCTTCGCCGTCGATTTTCGTGGTGTACATATTGTCTTTATAATGATCCCAGTGTCCGCTGGTTTCCCACAGCGAACGGGAGAGCATAATCGGCGTGGAAACTTCCACGTAGCCTTCGCGGCGGTGAATCTGGCGCCAATAATCGATTAAGGTGTTTTTCAGCACCATACCGTTAGGCAGAAAGAACGGAAAGCCCTTCCCCTCGTTTAAAATCGTAAAGAGTTTCAGTTCTTTGCCAAGTTTGATATGGTCGCGTTTTTTCGCCTCTTCCAGCATGGTGAAATACGCTTCCATCTCGTCCTTTTTCGCAAACGCCGTGCCGTAAATACGGGTGAGCATTTTATTGTGCTCGTCGCCGCGCCAGTACGCGCCCGCGATATTCACCAATTTAAACGCCTTGATTTTTCCCGTGGAAGGAAGGTGCGGCCCCTTGCAAAGATCCACGAAGTTGCCCTGTTTGTAAAAGGAAATTTCTTCCCCTTCGGGCAGATCTTCGATGAGTTCAACCTTATAATCTTCGTTAAAGCCCCGCATGTATTCTATCGCTTTTTCGCGCGGCAGAGTAAACCGTTCGATAGGGAAATTGCTCTTTATGATTCGTTGCATTTCCACTTCGATCTGCGCAAAATCGTTCATGGTTATGGGCGTGGTAAAATCCACGTCGTAATAAAACCCGTTGTCGATCACAGGCCCTATCGAAAGTTTGCAGGTGGGATAAATCGTCTTTAACGCCTGCGCCAGAACGTGCGCGCAGGTATGCCGGTACACGTGCAACCCCTCGCGATCTTTCAGCGTAATAATTTCCAGCGCGTCGCCTTCTTTAAGCGGCGCGGACAAATCTTTGAGTTCGCCGTTCACCTTTGCGCACACCGCGTTTCTTGCAAGCCCCTCCGAAATCGCCTGCGCCGCCTGCATACAGGTGGCGTTCTCCTCCACAGCCAGCGTTTCTCCGTTTTTTAACGTTATGTTCATCTCCGTATCCTCCAAACCGTCCGTTTTCCGCGCTTTGCTTCTTCCGCGGCAACAACGACGTTTTTTTCTTTTTCCGATTGTTTATTTCAATCAGCGTCCGCTATCGTCCGCCGATTTTTCCCCGCTTCAATGCCGCGGCGACGCGGTAAAAAAAGCAGTAAAAAGCCGCAAAAAAGCAATAAAAAACGCCCTTATCTTCAAGACTTTTTTCTTTTTTTCGCCGCACGGCGCGGAAAAAGAAAAAATCAGAAGTTTTAAGGACGCAAATACGTTTGCGCGGTTCCACCTTAATTGCCGGGTAGGCTTCGCCTCTTTACTTTGCAAAAGCCTCGCGGCTTTTTGCGGCGCATACCCGACCTCTTTCATTTTGTTGTGATACAATCTTTCACGAAGCGGTTTCGCTTTTTAGGGGAAAAGCCGTCTTTCAGCCGAGGGCGGCGTCTCTGTGTTTCCGCGCGCAAAAAAGTTACTTGTCATCGTATAAAGATATTGTAAATCATTCCGAAAAATTTGTCAACGTTTTTTTCATGTTTTTTCGGGAATTTTTACGCCGATTTTGCATTGCTTTTCGTAATCGCATAAGTTGCGGCGAAGGCGGCGCCGCGTTTCAACAAAAAAACGTTCTTTCGGGGTAATATTTTTTTAAAAATTCACGCGTATCCTGCGACTGTCCGCCGAAACAATAGACGAAGCGCGCGGACGAAAGCAAAATTTCTTTGGGCGCGGAATACCCCCCGATCAGCGAACTCTTTTTTAAAGGACGGTAATCCTCGTCGTACGCCGATTCCCCCTGTAAAAACACTCTTCCCTCGCCTTCCGAAACCAGATATTTAAC
Source organism: Clostridia bacterium (assembly GCA_028720205.1). GTDB lineage: Bacteria > Bacillota > Clostridia > Christensenellales > Borkfalkiaceae > Scatosoma. The sequence goes on along the minus strand of JAQYLE010000031.1, from coordinate 13,931 downwards.
AAAGGAAAACAACGCCTCGCCCGAAAAAGAAGCGGGAACGTACGAAGCGATACGCTCCCAACTTTTTTTCAGTTCCTGCAAGCGGAAAAAAAACACGCCGTCGATACGGTATTCGTCCAGCCCCGAAAGGCGGCGTTTCACATATTCTTTATCCGCGGAAAAATCGGCGGAGACAAGCGCCGTCAACAGCAGTTCGCGCTCTTCTTTCGTAAGAGCGGGCAGAGGCAGAAGACGCGAAAAAAAGCGGTATTTATAAAAAAGCGCAAGCACTTCCGCCACGGCGGAAACCGTTTCGCCGCGCACGTAAGGCTCGTAAATTTTTTCCGTGGAAAACTCTATCGCGCTGCGTCCCGCGCGGCAGAACACACCCGCGGAACAGGGCAGCGCGGAAAATCTTCCGCCCACCTTTTCGCTTACGTACGCAATACATTCGTCCGGTCGCCCGTCTTTGGATACCCGTATTTTTTCCACGCTATTATTGTATGCGAAACGCCGCGAATTATTTGACTTCTTTTTATTTTTCTGTTATAATGTTCAATAGTTATTTTGTATATTAAACATACGGTTAAAAATACAGGCGAAAGCGGCGCGGAAAACGCATGCCGCAACGGAGGCAAAGCGAAGATTATGGACGTAAAAGCGGTAGAACGCAAGTGGCAGGCGTATTGGGAAAAGAACAAGCAAAACGTTTTCAATAAGAAAAACGTCGACAAAAAATGGTATGTGCTCGAAATGTTTTCCTATCCTTCCGGCGCAAAACTGCACGTGGGGCACTGGTATAACTACGGCCCCTCCGATTCGTACGCGCGTTTCAAAAAAATGCAGGGATTCGAAGTGTTTCAGCCCATGGGCTTCGACGCGTTCGGTCTGCCTGCGGAAAATTACGCCATAAAAACGGGTATTCACCCGAAAGACTCCACCGAAAAAAACGTCGCCACCATGGAAGAACAGTTAAAGCGCATGGGCGCGATGTTCGATTGGTCGGCGGAAGTAAAAACGTGCGAACCGGAATATTACAAATGGACGCAATGGCTGTTTCTGGCGCTGTATAAACAGGGGCTTGCCTACCGCAAAGAATCCTTGGTAAACTGGTGCCCTTCGTGCGAGACGGTGCTTGCCAACGAGCAGGCGGAAGGCGGCGTGTGCGAACGCTGCGGCTCGCAGGTGCTGCGCAAGAACATGACGCAGTGGTTTCTGAAAATCACCGATTACGCCGAAGAACTCCTCGACGGATTGAAAGATTTAGACTGGCCGGAAAAAACCAAACTCATGCAAAAGAACTGGATCGGGCGTTCCACGGGCTGCGAGGTGGAATTCACCTGCGAAACGGGCGATATAATCACCGTGTTCACCACGCGGTGCGACACGTTGTTCGGCGTGGATTACGTAGTGCTTGCGCCCGAACATCCGCTGGTGGAAAAACTTAAAGCCGCCCACCCCGAACGGGCGCGGGATATCGATGATTACGTAGCGTACGCCGCCGCGGCAAACGATATCGACCGACTTTCCGTCACGCGCGAAAAAACGGGTACGTTTACGGGCGCATACGCCGTTCACCCTTTAACAGGCAAAAAAGTACCCGTATACATTGCCGACTACGTGCTGTATTCCTACGGCACGGGCGCTGTGATGGCGGTTGCCGCGCACGACGAACGCGACTTCGAATTCGCTAAAAAATACTCGTTGCCCGTTACGCAGGTAGTGCAGAAAATAGGCGGCGAAACCGTCCTTCCTTTCACGGACGACGGCATTTTGGTAAACAGCGGCGAATTCGACGGACTTTCGGGCGAAGAAGCGCGCGACGCCATAGCGGCGAAACTTACCAAACTTAACAAAGGCAGAAAAAAAATCAACTATCGTCTGCGCGACTGGTCGGTATCGCGCCAGCGCTACTGGGGCGCGCCTATCCCCATGATCCACTGCGAAAAATGCGGCGTAGTGCCCGTACCCGAAAAAGATCTGCCCGTGCTTTTGCCTTACGACGTGGAATTCCGCCCCAACGGAAAATCTCCCCTTGCTTCCTGCGAGGAGTTCATGAATTGCACCTGTCCCGTCTGCGGCGGCAAAGCGCGGCGCGACCCCGATACGCTGGATACGTTCGTCTGCTCTTCGTGGTATTATCTTCGTTACCCGGAAGCGCACAACGAAAAACAGCCGTTCACCAAAGAAACGGCGGATAAAATGCTGCCCGTAGACGTATACGTGGGCGGCGCGGAACACGCGTGCATGCACCTTTTATACGCCCGTTTCATCACCAAAGCCCTGCGCGATATGGGGTATATCTCCTTCGGCGAGCCGTTTAAACGCCTCGTGCACCAGGGCGTGATTTTAGGCCCGGACGGCAACCGCATGTCCAAATCGAAAGGCAACGTGGTATCGCCCGATAAATACGTGGAAGAATACGGTTCCGACGTGTTCCGTCTGTACCTGATGTTCGGTTTTTCGTACACGGAAGGCGGACCCTGGAACGACGACGGAATTAAATCGGTAGCGCGCTTTACCGAGCGTATGGAACGTTTGGTTGCAAAAGCCTCCGCGTACGACCAGAGTAAAAAAGCGCCCGAAAAAGGCGCGGCGGAAAAAGAGTTGGACTATGCGAGAAATTACGCGATAAAAAGCGTTACGCGCGATCTGGAAGCGTTTTCGTTCAACACTTCCGTGGCGCGTATCATGGAATACGTAAACGCCCTTTTCAAATACGACGCAACCGAAAATAAAAACGAATCGTTCGAACGGCTTTGCGTTGACGATCTCGTTCGGCTGTTCGCCCCGTTCGCGCCTCACACCGCCGAGGAATTCTGGGAAATGTTGGGGCATAAAACCTCTGTATTCGAAGAGGCGTACCCCGTGGCGGACGAATCGGCGCTGGTGCGCGAAGAAACGGAATACGCCGTGCAGATCAATAGCAAGATCAAATGCAAAATGATGGTGGCGAAAGACGCTACGGAAGAGGAAATCCGCGCGGCGGCGTGCTCCCGCGAAGAAATCGCGCCCCTTCTGCAAGGGAAAACCGTGAAAAAATGCGTAATCGTTCCGGGTAGACTTATCAATTTAATCGTAGCGTAACGGTAGCGTAAAGGCGTAAAACAACGCTTTACCGCTTTTTTGCAAAAAAACTCCCGCTCTGGCGCGTTGCGCGCAAAGCGGGAGTTTTGTCTTTCAACCTAAAAAGCAATCAATAAAACGTGGCGAGTTGCTCCTGAGGCGGCTCGCATTTTTTAATTTCGCTTGCCATCAGTACCGGTCCTTTCCCTTTATAAACGGTATGGCGTTCGAACGCGATTCTGGCGGTGATTTCCGCCCAGTCGCGCGTTTGCAACGGTATGGGGCGTTGCATAACGCACGCTAAGCCGCTGTATTGAATATCCGCCTCGCAACACGTCATGATATGCCGCCCGATCACGATACTGTTTTCCGGCAGACGCTTATCGCTTACCACCAACCCTTTAAAGCGTACGGTTTTGCCGATGTACGCGTCCATATTTTCGGTTAAATCGCGGTAAAACAGAGCGTAATCCCTGTCCTCGATATTAATCACGGAAGCGTTCATGTCGTAGGGCATGGGGTCTACGGTATCGTCGTATTCGGCTTTGCCGTCCGCGTGCTCGTACACGATATCCGCCTGACGGGTAATCGCGCGCACGATTTTATGAAATTCCTCTTTGTTTGCGCCGTCGGAAAAGCGATTGAACACCACCATCTGCGCGTTCTTGATTTTATCGAACACAAGTTGACGCATGTTCTGATTGTACGTAAGAAAGGTAGCGGTATCGAAGAACGCCATCGTCTGCGTTAAAAACCAACCTTCGGGCATCGCCTCGAACAGAGTATCGATCGTCCACATGCCGTTGTATTCCACAATTACGCGGTCGCTGTCCGATTCCAACTGCCACTTTGCCAGATTATCCGCCGTCATTTCCTCTTTTTTTGCCACGCGAACGGTTACGTCCTTTACGGCAAAGCGCGAAGAATCGTACTCCTCCTCGCCCTCTTCGGTAACCAGCAAAAGCGTTTTTTCGCCGGAGTAAAACCGCTTATCTTCCAGCGTTTCCTGTATAAATTTCGTCTTGCCCGCTTCTAAAAACCCCATAAACAGGTATACGGGGGTTTCTTCCGGTAATTTTTTCATTGATTTTTTGCGCTCCGTTTCATCTGAGTTTCATTAACGTTTTTTATTCGCTTGCCTGCGCATATACGCAATTGTATAATCCCGCATATATAATTCCGCGCGCTTTCGCATTCGCTCACGCCTTAAAAAGTTGTTTCAGAGCCTCTTCGTTCAGCCTGCACCCGATCACGCACAGCCTGCCCGTTACGATAGCGCCGCCGCTTCTTACGTCCGCCTCGCCGGGAACGTAATCGAAATGCCAACAATGCTCTTCCCCCGCCACGATTCCCTTCGCCCGGAGCACCGTGCCGTATTTTTCTTCGTCGGCAAGCGCGGCAAGCGCGGCTTTCAATTCCTCTTCCGTGAATTTATGCGCCGTTTCTACGCCCCACGACGTAAACACTTCGTCCGCATGGTGGTGATGATGCCCGTGTTCATGCCCGTGTTCATGCTCGTCCTCGTCGTGCTCGTCATCTTCCTCTTCGTGGTCGTGATGATGACAGCAATGCCCGTGCCCGTGCCCGTGCTCATGCTCGTGCTCGTGCTCGTGCTCGTCATCGTCCTCGTCGTGGTCGTCGTGGTCGTGCTCGTATTCTTCGGCGAGTTTTTTCAGTTCCTCTTCCAGACAATCCGTCTGTTCAAGCGCCGCCAGAATGGTTTTGCCGTCCAACTTGTCCCAATCGGCGGTAACGTAATTCGCTTTGGGGTTAACTTCTTTTAAAAGTTGCAGACAGGTCTGCAATTTTTCTTCCGGAACGCCCGCGGTATGCGAAAGCACTATACACGAAGCGTTCGCCACCTGATCGGTGAAGAATTCGCCGAAATTCTTCATATACATCTTGCATTTACCGGCGTCCACCACGGCGCAGAACGCGTTCAACGCGGCGTTTTTCACGTCGGCGCGCTGAACGGCGCGTATTACGTCGCTCAATTTTCCCACGCCCGAGGGTTCGATGACAATGCGGTCGGGCGAATACGTTTCTTCCACCTGTTTCAGCGCCTTGGCGAAATCGCCCACCAGCGAACAGCAGATGCACCCGGAATTCATTTCGGTAATATTCACGCCCGCGTCTTTTAAAAAGCCGCCGTCCACGCCGATTTCGCCGAATTCGTTTTCGATCAGCACCACTTTTTCGCCCGCATACGCTTCTTTGATAAGTTTTTTAATCAGCGTGGTTTTTCCCGCGCCCAAAAATCCCGAATAAACGTCTATTTTCGTCATAATGCGTTATGTCCTCCGATACGTTTGCACTATTTTTTACTATATATATACCGTTTTTTCGCCGTTTTTAAACGGTTCGCTTTGCCAAAGCGGCTAATCAGAACGCCCAGTTTCCGTCCTTTAAAATCGCCACGCGTTCTCCGCTTGCGGTTACGCCCGTAATATTCATATCGCGGCTGCCTATCATAAAATCAACGTGGATCATGCTTTCGTTGATACCGCGGCGTTTGCATTCCTCGTCGGAATATTTATCGTAATCTTTCAGGCACTCGTTAAAGCCTTTGCCGAGGGCGAGATGGCAACTTGCGTTTTCGTCGAACAGCGTGTTATAAAACAGTATGCCCGAATTGTTGATGGGCGAATCGAACGGAATAATGGCGCATTCGCCCAGCATCGCCGCGCCCTCGTCCATCGCCACCATTTTTTTCAGTTGTTCTTCGCCTTTTTCCGCCTTCACTTCCGTTACCTTTCCGCCCGTAAAGCGCACGGAGAAATTCTCGATCAGTTCGCCCTGATACGAAAGCGGTTTGGTGGAATACACAATGCCTTCCGCCTTGCCCGCCTTAGGCGAAGTAAACACCTCTTCGCTGGGAATGTTGGGGTGAAACACGCGCCCGCCGCGCGTTTTTTCGCTGCCTGCGGCAAACACGCCGTCCTCGTTGAGCCACACCTTAAAATCGGTGCCGTTCGCGCTCTTGTATTCCAGCGCCGTAAGCGAAAGCGAATTTAAATATTCGCAGCGTTTTTTCAAATTTGCGTTGTGCTCTTTCCACGCGGCAATCGGGTTTTTCCCGTCCGCGCGCGAAGTGTATAAAATTGCCTGCCACAATTTTTCTATCGCGCGTTTTTCGCTTAAATCGGGAAACACCTTTTTCGCCCACGCCGCGCCGGGAACGGCGGCGATACACCACTGATGACGGTTTTCCAATAAATCGCGGTATTTTTTCACCTGCGGAAACAGCGCCTTCCTCGCCTCGCTCATCTTCTGTACGTCCACCCCTTTCATTCCGTCGGGATCTTCCGATTCTATGAATAAACGGCAGGCGTATTTTTCCGCCTTATACGCCCATTTCGCCTCACCCCAGGGCGTCAGGCGCGATAAATCTTCCTGCGACATATACAGGGCGTTAAGTTTTTCCGCAGGCTGATACGACCATTCCACGTAAACTTCGCGCGCGCCCGCCTTATAGCATTCTTCCACCACCGTCGCTACGAATTCCGGCTGATCCAGCCCCGCCTGCACAAACACCGTCTGACCTTTTTTTACGTTCAACCCCGCTTTCACCAGCAATTTCGCGTATTTTTTCAGTTGAGATTTTCTCATGTTTTTCTTGCTCCTTGTTTTTTATATTTATATCTGAGTTTTTTCGGATTTTATCGGATCAGATCGTAATTCACGGGCGTATAGAACAGGCGCCTGATTTCCGCCTCGTCGCGCGTTTCCGATAAAATCCACATCAGTTTGGTAATTACGCTTTCCCACGTCATATCGAAACTTTCTAAAATAGAAAAGCGTTCTTTAAAATCGCGCCCCACGCGATAAATATTCATGTCGCTTCCCTCGCTTTGCACCTGCGTGGTAACCACAAGCGTTTTTCCTTTTCCCTTCCAGCGTTCGATTACCCGGTATAAATCGTAGTTCTCGCCGTCCGGAATGCCGCCCGTGCCGTAGCCGGAAAGCACCACCGCGTCGTAATTTTCAAAATACGCGTTCAGCACCTTGCCCGAAAAACCGGGCGTTAAACAGCACAGCCCCACTTTGCCGTCAAGGCGGTGAAAAAAGCGCGGTTTTTCCGCGTTTCTCACGCTTTCGGGCGGATCGATATATTGCAATACCTTTCCCTCGCGCACCGTGCCCAGCACGGGAAAATCCACGCTTTCAAACGCGTTGAAACTCTTCGTTCTGATTTTTTTCGCACGCGTACCCGCAATGATTTTTCCGTGAAAAACAATGGTTACCTGCGCGGCTTTTTCGCTTGCCGCATACGAAAACGCGTCGCGCAGATTCACGCGCGCGTCGGTATCCTCTTTATCGATGGGTTTCTGCGCGCCCGTAAGCGCCACGGGCTTTTTCGAGTTCTGTATAAGATACGAAAGCGCCGCCGCCGTGTACGCCATGGTATCCGTACCGTGACAGATAACGAATCCGTCGTATTTATCGTAGTTATCGCAAATCAGATTTGCCAAGGTAAGCCAATGCGCGGGGGTAATATTGGTGCTGTCGATGTTAAACGGCTGCACGCAATCCGTTTTGCAGAATTCCCTTATTTCCGGAACGTATTTCAGCAATTCTTCCGCCGAAAGCGTAGGCGATAATCCGCTTTTCCCCGTAGTGGAGGCAATCGTTCCTCCCGTAGCGATCAACAGTATTTTTTTCATAAGTTTTCATTTCCTCTCGGGTTCTTCCTTGCGGTAAAACCGCAGGTTTATCGTAGCGGCGCGTTTATCCCGCGCAAATATTTTTTTAACGTTTCTGCGTTCGGATTTTCAGCAACGCGTTTTTTTTGTACGCGTTTATCCCGCGCGGCGGCGCAGAATATCGCCCGCGGAAAGCGGATACGGGCACGCAAACGAATAGATTCCCTGCACGATTTTCGCGTCGGTCGTATCGGCGTTATCCGCCTCGCAGCGCATCGTTCCCACGCTGAATTCTTTGCCGTGGTACTTCCCCGGCGAAAGCACAAAAAGCGTATCGCCCGTTTTAAAACGGTTGCGCATTTCCACACGCACCGCGCCGTTTTTATACGATAAAACGTTCGCCGCGTAATCGTATTCCCCTTTAATCTGCCCCGCGCGGTATTCTTCCGTGCGCCCGCCGCATACGCCGCCCTCATTGCCGTCCGCCGCACCGTCGCACGCACCGTCGCGCGCACTGTCGCGCGTGCCGCCTCCCGCGCCCGAGCAGCCCGAAAAGGCGTAGGCTTTGGTGTAATTGCGGTGCGCCACGGCGCAAAGTTCCCGTTCGCACGCGGCGATATCGCCGCCGTCCATAGCGCGGCGGTAGGCGTTTACCACCGTGGCAAGATAGTATTCGCTCTTCATTCTGCCCTCGATTTTAAACGAGTTTACGCCCGCGTTTTTTAAAGCGTTCAGCGCGGAAAGCATATTCAGATCTTTGCTGTTTAAAATATACGCGCCCCTGCCGTCCTCTTCGAGGGGCAACCAGCCCGTATCGCCGTCGGTGGGGTTCAGCGCGCGGATTTCATATTTCCAACGGCAACATTGCGCGCAGGCGCCGCGGTTCGACGATCTGCCGTCCAAATAATCGGAAAGCAGACATCTGCCGCTGTACGAGATGCACATCGCGCCGTGCACGAACGCCTCCAATTCCACCTGCGGATTGAACTGCCGTATTTCGGCTATTTCTGCAAGCGACAATTCCCGCGCCAAAATCACGCGGGAAGCGCCCAGCGTTTCCGCATAAAATTTTACGGCGTATTTGTTCGTGGCGTTCGCCTGCGTGGAAACGTGCAAAGCAAGGCGCGGCGCCGCTTTTTTCAAAACGGACATCGCGCCTAAATCGCTTACGATCGCCCCGTCCGCTCCCGCTTCCTGCAAAAACGAAAAATAATCGGCAAGCGCGGAAAAATCGGCGTTTTTGGCAAAAATATTCGCCGTAACGTAAATTTTTTTACCCAGACCGTGCGCGTATACAATCGCCTTTTTCAGTTCGTCCGCGGTAAAATTATCGGAAAAAGCGCGAAGGGAAAAGTTTTTTCCCCCGATATACGCGGCGTCCGCGCCGAAGTAAAACGCCGTGCGCATTTTGTTAAAATTCCCCGCAGGGGCAAGTAATTCAACGTTCATATCCTTCATTTTTCGCCCGTTCTTCCGCCGCAATCGCCGCTTTTTTATTTTCACCGTTTTACGCTTACCGCCAACCCGTCGCCGAGCGGAAGTATACTGGTTAAAAACTCTTTATCCGCGCATAAAACGCGCAGATATCCGCGTATTTTTTCCACCAGCATATGCCGTTTTTTCGGCGGCTCGCCGTCCACCCAGCCGTACAGCAGAATATCGTCGGAAAGAAGCACGCCGCCCGCGCGGAGCAACCGCTTTATTTCGGGCAGATATTTTATATACTGCGCTTTCGGTCCGTCCAGAAAAACAAGGTCGAACGCCCCGTTTATCTCGCGCGGCATGGCGGAAAGAATTTCGCCCGCGTCGCCGAGATACGCATTCACGCGATCTTCCACGCCGAAAAAACGGAAATTTTCTTTTGCCGCAAGATACGAAGATTCGTCTATTTCAATCGTAGTCAGCCGCGCGTCGTTTTTTTTCAACAACATCGCCGCGCCGGAAAGTCCAACCGCAGTGCCGATTTCCAGAATGCGTTTCGGTTGCAGCGTAAGCACCGTAAACAGCAGATATTGCAGCGTTTCGTCGTCCGCCACGGGCACGCCCGCCGCCCTCGCTTCTTCCCGCTTTTGTTTCAACGCCTCGGGAATATCCGCCCGCACAAGGCTTTTCGAAAACTTTTCGTCCATTCCCGCGCCCTCTCTTTTCGCTCGTCCGTCATGCTTTCGTCATGCTTTATTCTGCAATCAATTCCGCGTTTTATCGAAATTCCGCGTTTTATCGCCCGTTCGAAGCGCTATACTTCCACCACGGAAACCACGATAAAGGGCGATTGTTTCGTCTTTTTAAACACGTAATTTCTCAACGCTTTCCGCACGAACAGCGACAAATCTTCCTTCGAGCCGTTTTCGTAATCGTACGAATCGGCGGCTTTTTTCACCACCTGAAACGCCTCGTCCGTAGTCATCTGCTCGCCGAACACAAACCCGTGGGAATCGATCACGGGTTCGCCCACCACGTAGTTGCCCGTTACGGCGAGAGAAACGAAGAAAATTCCTTCGGCTGACATTTTCAGTCTGTCCTTCATCACTTCGCTCGTGCCGTAATCTTCGAAGCCTTCGCCGTCGATGAGCCGCGTGCCCGCCACCACGTTATCGCCCTGTTCCAGCGAACGTTCGGTTAAATAAAAACAGTTGCCGATATCCGCTATGGCGATATTGCGCGCAGGCATGCCGAGTTCTTCCGCCAGAAGCGCGTGCTTTTTCAGATGTCGGTATTCGCCGTGAATGGGAATAAAAAACTTAGGCGAAAGCAGTTGGTGCAGAATTTTATGTTCTTCCTGACAGGCGTGCCCCGAAACGTGAATTTTTTCCAGACTTTCGTACACCACGTTGGCGCCGAGGCGGTACAGATTGTTGATCACGCGGTAAATCATCTTTTCGTTGCCGGGAATGGGCGACGCGGAAATAATCACCGTGTCGTTTTCGCCTATCGTCACTTTATCGGAATCGCCCGAAGCCATGCGCGTAAGCGCGCTCATCGGTTCGCCCTGCGTGCCCGTGGATAAAATCACCAGTTCGCGGTCGAACAGGTTCTTGTTTTTGGCAAGGTCCACCAGAATTCCTTCGGGAATTTTCAGTTCGCCTATCTTCACCGCCGCGTCCACCACTTTCAGCATACTGCGCCCCGAAAGCGCCACTTTTCTGCCGTATTGCACCGCGCGGTCGATAATCTGCTGCAAACGGTGCACATTGGAAGCAAACGTGGCCACAATCAGACGTCTGTCGCGGTTTTCGGCAAACAAATGATCGAGCGTAGTACCCACAACCGTTTCGCTCATCGTATAGCCCATACGTTCGATATTGGTGGATTCGCCCAGATATAAAAGAACGCCTTCGCGGCCGAGCGCGGCAATTCTGTCCAGATCGATGGGCTTGCCCGAAACGGGCGTTAAATCTATTTTAAAATCGCCGCTATGGTAAATGAGCCCCACCGGCGTGCGGATAGCAAGCGCCACCGCGCCCGAAATGGAATGATTGACGTTGATGAATTCCACTTCGAAAGCGCCGAGTTTCACTACGTCGCCCGCTTCCACCACGCGTTGCGGAACGGCGGAAACGCGGTTTTCCTGTAATTTGTTATCCGCCAGCATCAACGTAAGTTTGGTGCCGTACAGCGGCGTGCCCGCGTCGAGTTCCTTCATAAGGTACGGAACGCCGCCGATATGGTCTTCGTGCCCGTGCGTTAACAGCACGCCGCGTACCTTCTCTTTGTTCTGCACAAGATAAGTGATATCGGGCACCACCAGATCTATTCCCGGCATATCCTCGTTGTTGGGAAAAGTAAGCCCCGCGTCCACCACGATGATGTCGTTGCCGTATTCGATAGCCGTCATGTTTTTGCCTATCTCGCCCACGCCGCCGAGAAAGATGATTTTTACGGCTTTTTTGTTTCTCGTCGCGCTCCGCGCCGACGTTCTTCCGCCCGTTTTATCGTCGGGCGCCGCCGCGGCTTCGGCGGCTTTACGGGCGGCTTCGCGCGCTTTTTCGCTTGCTCGCTTCTGCATATATCGCACGTCGGCGATAAACGTTTTACCCGCCACGGGAATCACCGTTTCCCGGGTCGGTTTCGCCTCGCCCGCAGCGCTCGTATTCTCTTCCGCTACAAGTTTGTTTTCGTAAACGGGCAAATACGAAGCGTTCATCTCCGTACCCGAACCTCCCGACTTTTTGACTTTTCTTACGGGCGCGGCGGAGTCGTTTTCCGTGCGTAAAACTCTTTCCGTTTTATCTAAACCGACTTTGCCTTTTCCCGTTCCGCCGCGCGCTTTCGGCGCACGCGACGTTTTTACCGCTTTTACGCCCGTTCTGTTCGGCGCGATTCCCGCGGAGTTTTTCGCCGCGCCCGTGCCCGACGTTTTCGCCGCGCGACGAAAAACGCCCGAAGTTTTCATTTCGTTCGATTGATTTTCCTGTTCCATTATTCCTCGCAATAAAGTTGTATTACCCGTATTGTTCGGCGGCACGGGCAACCGCTTATTTTTCAAATTTAATTGTTGCGCGCAAGGACTCTTTTCATACGCTCTCCGCGTTTTTTTCCGCGCCGACGCGCGACGGAGTCTTTTATCTTTGCCTTTCTCCCCTTCTCCCCGTCCGTTTCGCCTTTACGGTTTGTTAAAACCCTGCGCCTCTTTATCGTTTCGCCTACCGCGCGATTGTCGTCTTTAACGTTTGTCCGTCGTTTATCCGTGCGCGAAACAACGCCCGACTTCACGCGCTTGTTTTCCGCCGATACGGGCGCGCCGCGTCTTTTCGCGGGCAAAATACCGTTTTTTCAACGGCGTATAAAATCATAGAAAGAGAGCCGAAAAATTTTTCAGCCCTCTCGTTGTTCAATCGACTAATCGTTGTTCAATCGACTAACGCGCCGAAAATCTCAGTCAAAATCAAAGACGGTGCGTTTTCCCATTGTCTTTTTAATCAGACCGGTCGCTTCAAGTTGCCTGTCGCCGGCATAACGGTACATTTTTTTGTAATCCACCGCGGTAAAATCTGCCTTTTTCACCGCGTTGCATTGCGCCGTTACGGTATCCGCCAGCCGAATCGCGCGTTTCGCGCCGAGATCGCTTTTCACTTTCATCATAAACGGCGTTTTTTCGTGAATCGTCTGATCGCTCACGTCCTTCTGATTATATATCGTCTGCTTAAACGCGGGATCTTTCGGATCGAGTGCGAAATAAACGCAGAGCGTCTTGCCGCGAATGCCGATTTTTGCAATCGTCTTTCTGCCGAAATTGAATCTGTCGCCCGTCCAACTTACCGTCGACTTTACTTTTTTATAGGAAAGAAACGCGTTTTTAATCTCGCTGTAACGTTCCTTCGTTTCGTCGTCGCTCTGTTTGAGTTTCGCCGTAAAACTCCTGTCGAAGCGAGCGACGAGTTGTTCGGTTTCCCGCGTGGATTCCTCGCCCGCTACGTTAAAATTTACGGTATCCTCGGCGGCGGCAACTTCCGCCTCAACCTCAGGCTCGTTCGCCGCAGCCTGTTGTACGTTCTGCTCCTTTAACTTTTCCGCTACGGCGTCGGCGATCATCTGCGCGCCGTCCTCGTCTAAAATCGTCTCGTACGAGGGCGTGCCCATTTTTTCGGAAATCTCCGCCGCCAGCGCCTCGGTATCGATTTCGAGCGCTTTCGCTTCGTTTGCCGCGGAAGACACAACCGCCGCAACGCTTTCCGCCACCGTGGCGGCAATGCTCTTCACGCCTTCGTCGTCTACAAGCACGTCGTACGTGGCGGGCTCGGGCGCGGGGATTCTTTCCGCAACGCTTTCCGCCAATCTGTCGTAATCCAACTGTTCCGGCGCGGGAATTTCTATCTTCGCCGCAACGTCGCCCGCGATTTTATCGTAATCGATCGCTTCGACTTCGGGAATTTCTATCTTCGAAGTAGCCGCGTATGCCAGACGCTCGTAATCGATATCCTCCGTAACGGGAAGTTTGGCAACCACCGCGTCCGCAATCGCTTCGTTGTCGATCTCCTGCGCTTCGGGAATAACGATTTTCGAAGCCGCCGCGTCGGCGAGTTTGTCGTAATCGAACGCTTCAACTTCGGGAAGTTTCGCTATCACCGTATCGGCGAGTTTGTCGTAATCGATCGCTTCGGGTGCGGGAAGTTTCGCTATCACCGCGTCGGCGAGTTTGTCGTAATCGATCGCTTGGGGCGCGGGAAGTTTCGCAACAACCGCGTCGGCGAGTTTGTCGTAATCGATCGCTTCGGGCACGGGAAGGGCGATTTTCGCCGCGAC
>JAQYLE010000030.1 GCA_028720205.1 Clostridia bacterium | reverse complement strand
ATCCCGTAATCCCCGCCAGCGGCACGTTCGGCTACGGCAAGGAGTTTGCCGCATTGTACGATATAAATATTCTGGGCACGTTTTCGTTTAAAGGAACAACGGTGCAGCCGCGGTTCGGCAATCCCACGCCGCGCATTGCGGAAAGCGATACGGGCATCATCAATTCCATCGGGTTGCAAAACCCCGGCATGGAGCACGTGCTTGCCGAAGAACTGCCCGAAATGAAAAAGTTTTTCCGTAAGAAAGTGATTGCCAACGTAAGCGGTTTTTCTACCGAGGAATACGTGAAACTGTGCGAGGCGTTCGGCAAGGAAGAGCAGGTGGGTATTCTGGAAGTGAACGTAAGTTGCCCCAACGTAAAGGCGGGCGGCATGGCGCTGGGCACTTCGTGCGAAAACGTATACGGAATAGTAAAAGCGGTGAAACAGGTAACGGATAAGCCCGTGTATATGAAACTTTCGCCCAACGTAACCGATATCGTATCCATCGCCAAAGCGTGCGAAGAGGGCGGCGCGGACGGACTTTCCCTTATCAACACGATGACGGGCATGCGCATCGATTTGAAAAACAAAAGACCGATCATCGCCAACAAAATCGCGGGATACGCGGGCAGAGCGCTGTTCCCCGTGGCGCTCCGCATGGTGTATCAGGTATACGAGGCGGTGAATATTCCCATCATCGGCATCGGCGGGGTATCGGGCGCGGAAGACGTGGTGGAGATGATGCTGGCTGGCGCGAGCGCGGTAGGCGTGGGCACGGCGAATCTGATCAATCCCTACGTCTGTAAGGAAATCATAGAAGATTTGCCGCGGGTAATGGAAAAATACGGCATACAAAATTTACGGGAGATTATAGGAGGAGCACACTGATGGCTAAGGACGTAATCGTTGCGCTCGATTTTAAAAGCGCGCGGGAAACGTATGATTTTCTCGATTTGTTTCAGGGCGAAAAGCCGTTTATTAAAATCGGCATGGAACTGTTTTACGCGGAAGGGCCCGCAATCGTACGCGAAATCAAAAGGCGCGGGCATAAGATTTTTCTGGATTTGAAACTGCACGATATACCCAACACGGTGGAAAAGGCGATGCGCGTGCTTTCTTCGTTAAACGCGGATATGTGCAACCTGCATGCCGCCGGCACGCGCGCAATGATGAGCGCCGCAATCAAAGGTCTTACGCGCGAAGACGGAACGCGCCCCTTGCTGATAGCCGTAACGCAACTTACCAGCACCGACGAAGCCGCGTTGAAAAACGAACTTTTGGTGGGCGCGTCGATGGAAGAAACGGTGAAAAGTTACGCGCTGAACGCTAAGCAAGCGGGTCTGGACGGCGTGGTATGCTCTCCGCTGGAAGCGGGAAAAGTACACGAAACGTGCGGAAAAAACTTCCTCACCGTAACGCCCGGCGTTCGGTTTGCAGGCGGCGACGCCGGCGATCAGAAGAGGATTGCCACGCCGGATAAGGCGCGCGAACTCGGATCGGATTACATTGTGGTAGGCAGACCGATTACGGCGGCGGAAGATCCCGCGGGGGCGTACGAACGCTGCATAAAAGAATTTTTGCGTAAATAATTTTGCGTAAAGTTAAGAAACGCGAATGAAAGGAGAAATAAGAAAAATGGAAACTATCGGTAAAGCGGTTGCGGAAGATTTATTGAGTATCGGGGCGGTGTTTTTCCGCCCGAACGATCCGTTTATCTGGGCGAGCGGTATCAAAAGCCCCGTGTATTGCGATAACCGCCTGATACTTACGGCGCCTAAGGCGCGTATCCGCGTGGAAAACGCGATTGCCGAAACGGTAAAACGCGAATACCCGGAAGCGGAAATTTTAATGGGCACGTCTACCGCGGGAATCGCGCACGCGGCGATTGCCGCGCATATTTTAAATCTGCCGATGGGGTACGTGCGTTCCGGCGCGAAAGACCACGGAAGAAAAAACCGCATAGAAGGGAAGTTGGAAAAAGGGCAGAAAGCCGTGGTGGTGGAGGATCTGATATCCACGGGCGGCAGCGTAATGGAAGTGGTGAACGCGCTGAAAGAGGCGGGCGCGGAAGTGCTGGGAATCGTAAGCATTTTTACTTACGGCATGCAGCGCGGCAAAGCGCTTCTGGCGGCGGAAAACGTTAAAAACGTAAGCCTTACGAACTTCGACGAAGTGGCGGACGTAGCGGCAAAAAAAGGTTATATCGCGCCCGAGGACGTAAAGAAACTGCTTGCTTTCCGCGATGATCCTTCAAACGAGAGTTGGATAAAAGCGTAAGCGGCTTTGTCGCACGGTAAGCGAGGTAAGCGACGGGCGGAAAGCGCGCTCGTCGGGCAGGGAAAAAAGAGGACGAACGAATGAAACACCTTCTGAACATTTTAGATTTATCCACGGAAGAAATAGGCGAACTGATCGCCACGGCGGAAGATATCGAAGCGCACCCCGAAAAATACGAGGACGCGTGCAGGCATAAAATACTCGCCACGCTGTTTTTCGAACCATCCACGCGCACGCGGCTGAGTTTTGAATCGGCAATGCTCTCTCTCGGCGGAAACGTAATAAGTATGGCGGGGGCGAATACGTCGTCCGCGGCGAAGGGCGAAAGCGTTGCGGATACCGCGGAAGTGGTTTCGGGGTATGCGGATATCATCGCCATGCGCCACCCCAAAGAGGGCGCGCCGTACGTGGCGGCAAAACATTCTTCCGTGCCCGTGATCAACGCGGGCGACGGCGGACATTACCACCCCACGCAAACGCTTGCCGATCTGCTTACCGTACATCGCGAAAAAGGCGCGTTTGAAAACCTTACCGTGGGGTTTTGCGGAGACCTGAAATACGGCAGAACGGTGCATTCTTTAATCGCCGCGCTGTCGCGCTATCGCGGCGTGAAATTCGTGCTGATCTCGCCCGAAGAATTGCGCCTGCCCGAATTCGTAAAGCGCGATTATATCGAGGAAAAAGGCATTCCGTATACCGAAAGCGCGTCGCTGGAAGAACAAATAGGAAAACTTGACGCGTTGTATATGACGCGCGTGCAGAAGGAGAGATTTGAAAGCGAAGAGGAATACGCGCGATTGAAAGACACGTATATTTTAACGGAGGAAAAAATGCGTACGGCGGGGAAAAACACCATTGTTCTGCACCCGTTGCCGCGCGTGAACGAAATTTCCGTGAAAGTGGACGAAGATCCGCGCGCGTGTTATTTCAAGCAGACGAGAAACGGTAAACTCATGCGCATGGCGCTGATTTTAAAACTGCTGAAAGATAAAGAAACGGCGGAAAAAGGCGGGGTTTATCAAGTCGGAGGCGGCGGGGAGAGAGAAAGAAATACGTTTGTTTCGACCTCGGTTAAATGCGCGAATCCGCATTGCATTTTTCCCTGCGAACAGGAATTGCCGCCGCTTTTCTACCGCGACAAGCGCGGTACGCTTTGCTGCGCCTACTGCGACGCGGCGGCGGAAAACGGAAAAGAAACCACGGTATAACGTGTAATCGCGGCAGAAACACATAAAAATTCTGAAAATACGGGCGGATGATTTGCTTTTTCCGCCCGTTCCTGTTATAATTACGAAAGAGAAAAGCGAACGGAACTTACGAAGGAGAAAGGTATGATTATAATCAAAGAGGCGACGTTTTCTGCGGAACGCGCGCTTTATAATCTGCGCGACGCCTGCATTAAACGCTGTCGGTTCGAGGGCGAAGAGGACGGCGAGTCCGCCATGAAAGAAAGCGCAGATCTGCGCGTGGAAGATTGTTACTTCGATTTGCGGTATCCGCTCTGGCACGCGAAGAACGTCGCTTTGTTAAATAGCGTTATGACGGTAAACTGCCGCGCCGCGCTGTGGTACGACAGGAATGTATCGCTGGAAAACTGCACGATGAACGGCATAAAAGCGTTGCGCGAATGTACAGACGTAACGATAACGAACACGGCGGCGGTTTCGCCCGAATTCGGCTGGAAGTGTAAAAACATACGCGTTGTCGGCGGCAGTATTCAATCGGAATACGCTTTTCTGCTTTCTGAAAATCTTACGGCGAGCGGGCTGAATTTTAAGGGAAAATATTCCTTTCAGTACGTGAAAAACGCAAAGTTTACCAAATGTACGTTCGATACGAAAGACGCGTTCTGGCATACGAAAAACGTCACCGTAAAAGACAGCGTTATCAAGGGCGAATACCTCGGTTGGTATTCCCGAAATCTCACGCTGATCCGTTGCAAAATCGTCGGCACGCAGCCGCTTTGTTATTGCAAAGGGCTGAAACTCGTCGATTGCGAAACGGAAAACTGCGATTTATCCTTCGAATACAGCAAAGTGAAAGCAAACATAAAAGGCGAAATCGTCAGCGTGAAAAATCCCGAAAAGGGTAAAATCGTCGCGGATAAAATAGGGGAGATTATTTTAAAAGATTCCGTACGGAAAAACCGCGCCGGGATTTTTGTGCGCACCGAGCGGATAAAAAGCGCGCGGACGGAAAACCGCCGCAAAAAGGAAAAAGCGCAAAAATAAAACGTGGGCGGATCCGCACGGGAAGAATCCGGATCCGCCTGACGATACGCGTATTATGCACCGCGGCAAGTTGCCGAAAATTATTTGTTTTCGTACCATCTGCGTACATATTCGGCAACGCAGGGCGCCAGGGAGGAGATATCGGCGTTCGAGGTGTTTACGCACAGATCGTAATTTTCCCTGTTTCCCCATTCCTTACCGTAAAAAAGTCCGTACAGTTTCTTTCTGCCTTTGTCAATCGCGCGGATTTTTTTAAGCAATTGTTTATCGGAAAGGTTTTTTTCTTCGCCTTCCGCATACAGGCGACATCGCTTTACTTTGCTCTGTTCGTCCGCATATACGAAAAGTCGGAAAGGACGCTTTTCGCTTAAAATCAAGTCGGCGCATCTGCCTACGATGACGCAGTCCGTTTCCGCCAGCGATTCGATCACTTCTTTTTGCGCGCGCAGAATTTTTTCCGTAATGCCCGTCGTGGCGCAGCGATATTCGGAAAAAGAATGCCCGAACGAAAGAAAATTGCGTTGCATCGCTCCGTCTTCTATAATTTTTTCCACAAAACCTTCCGAAAAATCGCTTTTTTCAGCCACTCTCGTGATGATTTCTTTATCGTAATAGTTTACGCCAAGTTCTTCGGCAAGGCGTTTGCCGATTTCTCTGCCGCCGCTGCCGAATTCTCTGCCTACCGTTATGTTTTTTTTCATGCGATTCGTCCCCTTTTTTACGTTTCTTCGCGCTCGCGTTTATTATACGATAAAATCCTTAAAAAGTCAACTCCGCGTCCGGATATTTGCGAATTTCGCGTATGTAACGGTAAAACAACGATAAACTTTAAAAAAACGGACGAAATAAATTGCCCGATGGTACGAAAAGAGATATAATGATTCTGCATCATAACGATTCTGCAAACGCGCGTACGGCGCGGGGAGAGATAAAACGATGGAAATAGGCATATCCACGGCGTCGCTGTTTATGCGGCAATACAACGAAGAAGCGGTGCGGACGATAGCGGGGCTGGGCGTTAATACGTGCGAGATTTTTTTGGAAACGTTCTGCGAATACAACCGGGAGTACGGCGAAACGCTTGCCAGAAACAAGGGCGCGTTGCAAGTGAATTCCGTGCATCTTTACACCACGCATATCGAGCCGCAACTGTTCAGCGACAACGAAAGAACGCGCGCCGACGCATACTATTTTTTAGATAAAGCGATGGACGCGGCGAACGCGTTCGGCGCGAAGTATTATACGTTTCACGGCACGGCGCGATACAAAAAGGCTTCGCGCAGCGGCAAAAACGATAATTTCCAAAAAATAGGCGAAACGCTGGAACGCACGCGGGAAGTATGCGAAAAACACGGCGTGGCGCTCTCGCTGGAAACGGTGGAATGGTCCACGTACAACCGTCCGGGCGTGTTTAAAGAGGCGTTGAAACGTTGCCCCGGTTTATTCGCCACGCTGGATATCAAGCAAACGCGGCTTTCCGAATACCCCGAAAACGATTACATCGAAGAAACGGCGGGGCATATTTCGCACGTTCATCTTTCGGATATAAACGAAGAGGGAAAAACCTGCCTGCCGGGGCGCGGCGCGTATAATTTCGCCGATTTGTTTCTGCGTCTTAGCGACGCGGGATTTAACGGCGCCGCTTTAATCGAAGCGTATAAAGACGACTATGTAAACGTAGCCGAACTGAAAACTTCCGCGGAGTATCTGCAAGAGATTTTGTACAAATACAACCTGGAATAAAACGGCACGCGCGGGAAGCGGGCTAAGCGAAATAAAATTTTGTCGAAAAAAAGGAAAAATGCGAAGTTTGGAAAAACGGGGCGAAATGAGTTGACAAAGCAGGAATATGTTGGTATAATATCAAACGTAAAATAAGGCGTGTGAGGCAAAGGAAGGTGAAAAAAGAATGTCTACGGTAAAAGTCGGGGAGAACGAAAACGTGGAAAGCGCGTTGCGCCGTTTTAAAAGAAAGTGTTCCCGCGACGGCATTATCGGCGATCTTCGCAAGAAGGAATTTTATGAAAAACCTTCCGTGAGAAGAAAGAAAAAGTCGGAAGCCGCCAGAAAGAGAAACAAGAACTAACCAAAGAAAACTCACTTTCCGTATAAAGCGGAACAGTGAGTTTTTTCTATGCGAAACAGGCGTTTTGCATAAAACAGGGCGCACTACGCCGGACGCGGGCGCAAAAGGCAAAAAAAAGGGGAGAAAGGGAAAGATGGAAAACGATCAGGCGAATCAAACGTTGAAAAGCATTGCGAGAAGCGCGAAACAACGCATTAAAAAAGGGTTCTGGAAGGAGTGCGAAGCAGACGTGCGCGCCCGCGTGGAAGAGGCGAAAAAACAGGGGCTGAACGAGGAAAAAGCAGAACGGTATTTTATGAAAGAAGCGCAGAAAACCGTGTGCGGGGAAAAGGAAAAAGACGACGAATTTTATCTCCGCGTGAAGGAAATGCTGCTTTCCGAAGGCGAAACCTCCGACGCGATAGGCAGGCTGACCGACAAGGCGTATTTCGATACGCTCACCTATGAAGAAAAGCAGCGTTACACCCTTTCGCTCAGCGAAAAATATCTGCGCGCGCTGGAACGCTTCCGCAAAGAGAGCGAATTTGCCGTAACGAGCGCGCCCGTCCGCTCGTAAAACGCGGCGACAAGCGGCGCCGTTAAAAGAACGAAACTCATAAAACGAAACTCATATTACAGCCGAAGTAAAACGGACGGAGAAAAACAA
>JAQYLE010000029.1 GCA_028720205.1 Clostridia bacterium | reverse complement strand
ATGTCGTACACCACGCGGTTTGCGTGTTTCACTTCGTTCACGATACGCGTACTGATTTTTTCAAGCACGTCGTAAGGAATCCGCGCCCAATCGGCAGTCATCGCGTCTACGCTGGTGATGGCGCGCACGGCGATCACGTTTTCGTACGTACGGAAATCCCCCATCACGCCCACCGTAGGCGAGTTGGTTACCACGGTAAAATATTGCCAGATCTGCTCGTCCAGTCCCGCCTTGGCGATTTCGTCGCGTAAGATATAATCGGAATCGCGCAGCGTTTCCAGTTTTTCTTCGGTGACTTCGCCCATAATGCGAATAGCAAGTCCCGGCCCCGGGAACGGCTGGCGCATTACGATTTTGCGCGGCAGACCGAGTTCCAGCCCCACGCGGCGCACTTCGTCTTTAAACAAATCTCGGAGCGGCTCCACGATCTCTTTAAAATCTACCACGGAAGGCAGACCGCCCACGTTGTGGTGGCTTTTTATCACCGCCGATTTTCCCTTGCCGCTTTCAATGACGTCCGGATATATGGTGCCCTGCACCAGAAAATCCACCGCGCCGATATCTTTGGCGATTTTTTCAAAAGTGCGGATAAACTCCTCGCCGATAATCTTACGCTTTGTTTCGGGGTCGGATACGCCTTTCAGGCGCGATAAAAACGCCTTGCCCGCGTCGGCTTTTATCAGGTTCATGCCCAGCCCGTCTTTAAACACGCTCATCACCTCGTCCGCCTCGTATTTGCGAAGCAGTCCGTGATCGACGAACACGCAGATAAGGTTTTCGCCTGCGGCGCGGTGCACCAGCGTTGCCGCCACGGCGGAATCCACGCCGCCGCTCATGGCGCAAAGCACCTTTTTATTGCCGATTTTTTTCTTTAACGCGGCGATCTGTTCTTCTACAAAGCCGCTCATCGTCCAATCGCCTTTGGCTTTGCACACCTCGTAGAGAAAGTTTTTCAGAATGGTTTCGCCGTACTGCGTATGCACCACTTCGGGGTGGAATTGCACGCCGTAAATTTTGCGTTCGTCGCTGCCGAACGCCGCCACGGGGCAGGTGCCCGCCTGCGTATCGGCAAGGCAGTCGAACCCCTCGGGCGCCTCCGATACGTAATCGGTATGACTCATCCAACTTACGCTGTTTTGCGGAACGCCTTTAAATAAAACGCTGTCTTTCAGAAGTCGTATCTCGCGCTTGCCGTACTCGCTGGTCTGCGCGTGCGTTACCGTACCGCCCAGCGTATAGGCGATGAGTTGACAGCCGTAACAAATGCCCAGAACGGGAATTCCCAGAGAAAAAATCTCCGCGGGCACGTGCGGCGAAGTTTCTTCGTACACGCTGTTCGGTCCGCCCGTAAAAATAATGCCGATGGGATTGTACGCCTTGATCTCCTCCACCGTCATATCGCAATTTTTCAAATCGCAATACACGTTTAAATCGCGCACGCGCCGCGCGATGAGTTGATTGTATTGTCCGCCGAAATCGAGGACGAGCACTTTCTCTCTTTCTTTCATATCTTTCGTTACCTTCCGTAAAAATATCTGGTTTCGTTCCGACTTTTTTCAAGCGTCAGACGCATAAGATTTACATAAAATTCAACGCATATAAAAAGCGCGTCTGTGTTTTTCGCGCTTTTCCGTATTCCGCCGTTACGTGTTTTTTGTATTCTGAACGATAAGATTTTTCATTGCCGCCAGATAATCTTTGTCGTTTTGGCCAAGCGCCGATTCGTCCGTCGACGAAAGAATACCGGATATTTTATCTACCGTTTGCGTATCTCCGTCGTCGAGGGCATATAACAGCACGGCGGCTAAGGCGTTGTTGACGGGAAATTCGCGGCAGGAACCGCCTTCTTCGGCGCCGAGAGAAGCCGCCGCCCGTTGCACCGCCTCCTCCGCTTTGTTCAGGCGGTATTTGGCAAGGCATAATTTTACGTAGACGTATTGCTTATACGTACCCTCTTCCCGATTTTCGCCCTCCGTAACGTTCGCGGCAAAGCGCGCGTCCTGTTCCGAACAGTAACTTTCGAAATCTTTGCAGGAAAGCAATTCTTCGGCGTATTGTTCCGTTTTATCGTCCAGTTCCAGATCCGCCGCGATCTCCAAGGCGTAGGCGGCGTAATACGATTCGCCGAAGCGTTCGTAAGACTTCTGCGCGTATTTCATCGCCGTTTTATCCCAGCCGACGTTGTAAGAAAACTCCATCAGCGTAGGCGGAAAAAACCAGGCGCAGGCAAGCGCCAGCACGCCGCAAAGAATCAGCGTGGAGGCAAGCGTTGCAAGTATGGATTTCCAGATGATTTTGTTCACTTCGTTCCGCCCCGTTCTACGGATTTTTTTTCCGACTTTCGCCGTTCTTTTTAATTGTACCACGTTTCAACGGAAAAATCAACCGTATTAAGGAAAGAATTTTTTATGTTTTTTCGTTATTTCTTGTTTTTTCGCAAGACGTTTTTCACTTGATTCGGCATTTGCGCCGCATATTCGCGCCGTTCCGCTCATATGGTAATATTGTTATGCGCAATTTATTTGGTTTTTTATCCGCCGCTTTCCGCCGCGCGTTTCTTCCGCGGCGTTCCTCCTCGCGCGCTTCTTTGCGTTTTTTATCCGTATGCGCCGCCTTTCCGGCGTTCTGCCTTACGGCGTTTTGCGGATGCGCGAAAAATACTTCCGATCTGTTTTCCCGCGTGTCCGAACTGCGCGATAACGTATTGATTGCCGAATCGGACGCGGACGGCGAACACGATTATCATCTCTGCGTATATTCCTATCTGCGCGAACAGCCGCTGATCAGCGACGGCGCGACGGGAAAGGCGGAACGCGTGGCGGAATTTTACTTTACCGCGAAAGACGGCTCCGATACCTACGTTCTGCGCTATGTTCTGCCCGGAACGGAAAAAGAGGGCGGCGGCGAACTTTCGTACGACGACGTAAAACGGCAATATTATCTTATCTGTTCGGAAGATCTTTCCGATGTAGCCTCCTTAGACGCCACGGTGACGAACGAAAAGACGAAAAAAGAAATCTCGTTTCACGCAACGGGCGCAAAAAACGATAAAACGCTTTCGCCGCGCGAAATACTTTCCGTATTCGAAAGCGCGGAAAACGAAAAAATCTCCTCGCTGACGACAAACGGCGTCTTTCGCGGAGAAATCAGAATGCGCCTGATTATTTCGGAGGAGAAACCCTATTATTACGTGGGAATCATCGACGAAAAAGGCAGTACTTTTTCGTACCTTCTTAACGGGGAGACGGGCAAAATTCTCGCCAGACGTGAAAGCGACGATACGTAAAAGCGCCGCCGCAAAACCGCCTCATCGCGCTTAACGCGTTTTTCCGCTGCGCCGCCTGTCGGAATAACGCGTTTTTTTCGTTACGTTATACGCCGCTTATAATACCTCGCTTATACGTCTTATACGCGCCCTATACGCATACGTCCTATACGACCTATACGCCGCGGTTCAGAACGTTTTGCAATCTTTCGGCGGCAAGCAACGCGCTTTCGCGCGAACAGAACGCGCTGAACCGGAAATAGTTCTCGCCGTTTTTGCCGAATCCGCCGCCCGGAGTACCTGCGATCTGCGCGCGATTCAATAAAAACGCGAAAAACTCCCCGCCCGTCATGCCAAACGGACATTTTGCCCAGACGTACGGCGCATATCCGCCGTAGCATACGACGCCCGCGCTTTGCAGACTTTCGCGAATAATCCGCGCGTTCTGCATATAATACGCCGCGTTTCTTTCGTTTTCCGCCATACCCGCCTCGGAAAGCGCCGCTTCCGCGCCCCGCTGTACGATATAACTCACGCCGTTGAATCTCGCGCTCTGCCGCCGCGTCCACGCCTCTTTTACCGAAACGTTTTTGCAACGCAGCGCCGCGGGAATCACCGTAAATCCGCACCGCGTGCCCGTAAACGAAGCGAACTTCGAAAAAGAACAGACCTCTATCGCGCATTGATCCGCGCCCGGAACTTCGTAAATGCTCCGCACGGGGAAATCCTTTCCGTTTTCCGCCCTGTTTTTTCCTGCGTCGTCCGCGCTTTTATCAAAAAATCCGCCGAACGGAATAAAGCACTCGTAAGCCGCGTCGTATAAAATCACCGCTTTTTTCTGAATCGCGTAACGCACCCATTTTTCCAGTTCCTCCGCCGCGTACGCCGCGCCCGTGGGGTTGTTGGGCGAACACAGATAAACGATATCCGCGCGGGTATTTTCGTCCGGTTCCGGTAAAAAGCCGTTGCTCTCGTCAGCCGCGGCGTATACGATTTTTCGCCCCGCCATAACGTTTACGTCCGCGTAGGCGGGATACACGGGGTCGGGCAGAAGCACGGTATTGTTTTCGTCGAAAAGGTCCGACAGATTGGCGCAATCGGATTTTGCTCCGTCGGAAATAAAAATATCGTTAGCCGAAACGCTTACGCCGCGATCGGCGTAATATTTTTTAATCGCCTCGCGCAAAAAAGCGTATCCTTGTTCCTCGCCGTAACCGCGGAAAGTTTCTTTTCTGCCCATTTCTTCCGCCGCGCGTTTCATGGCGTTTACCGCGGCGGAAGAAAGCGGAAGCGTTACGTCGCCTATGCCCAGGCGCAATACTTTTCGCCCCGTTCTTTCTTCGAAAACCGCAATTTTTTTCGCCGTTTCGGTAAACAGATAGTTTTTGCGAAGTTTTTCGTAATTCTTATTGAGATTCGGCACCGTCGTTTCCCCTCTCCGCGTTATTTTTTCGCTTCGGATTTTCTTTCGCGCTCTTTCGCGCTCTTTCGTGTCCTTTCGTGTTTTTTCGCGCTTCGCTTAACTTTCGTAAATTCCCCGTTTTTATTCCGTCCGGATTTTTCCCGTATAAGCAAAACGCGCTTCTCCCGTTAAATACACGGCGTCGTTTGTTATTTTAACCGTTAAAACGCCGCCTTTCATACGCACGGCGATGTCCGCGTTTTTATCGGCAAAGCCGTTTTCTATCGCCGCCGCGGCAACCGCGCAGGCGCCCGTGCCGCAGGCGGACGTTTCTCCGCTGCCGCGCTCGTATACGCGTACGGAAAAATCGTTGCGCGCGTTTATTGTAACGAATTCCGCATTGGTTCGTTCGGGAAATATCGGCGCGGTTTCGATTTGTTTTCCCAACGTATCAAAAGCGCAAAACGCGGCTTTGTCAAACGTTACGCAATGCGGATTTCCCATGGAAACGCAGGTGATTTCAAACGTTTTTCCGCCGATTCGCACGGGGCGGGCAACGATTTTTCCGTTTCCGTCGGGCGGAAGCGTTACGGGAAGTTTTTCGGGCGAAAAACGCGGCGCGCTTAATCTGACTTTTACGCTTTGCGTCTGATTTTTATCGTTTAAAAAGAGTTGCAGTTGCACGATTCCCGCGCCCGTCTCCACGTAAATCAACGTTTTTTGCAAGCCCTTGAAATCGTGCAGAAACTTTCCCACGCAGCGTACGCCGTTGCCGCACGTCTCCGCTTCGCTGCCGTCCGCGTTGAAAATTCTCATTTTCGCGTCCGCCGCCCTGCTTTTTTCAATTAAAATCACGCCGTCGCCGCCCACGCTTCTCCGCCTGTCGCAAAGCCGCACGGCAAGCGCGGAAGGATTGGTTATCCTCCGGAAAAAACAGTCGAAATAAATATAATCGTTGCCCAGCGCGTACATCTTGTAAAACGTACGCGCCCGTTTGGTTTTTTCTTCCCGCACATTCTGAAAACCGCCCATTCCGAAAACCGCCCGCCTTAAAAACGCCCGCCTTAAAACCGCCGTTCAATTTTAAAAAGACAACGGGAAACGCGCTTGTTTTCGCTCGTTTCCCGTTTTATCTTTTGTAAAAATACCGCCGCGCCGGAATCCGACCCGCTTTTACGGTTTACAGTTTAATATACGCCTCGCGTTCCGGCCCTACGGATACGTATTTTATCTTGCAGTCGCACGCCTTTTCGATATAAGCGATATAATCGAGCGCCTCTTTGGGCAGGTCTCTTTTCTTGCGGCAGCCCGAAATATCGCAATGCCAGCCTTTCAGCGATTCCAGCACGGGCTTGCATTCGTTCAGCACCGCCGTGGCGGGGAATTCGTCGATTTTTTTGCAATCGTACGTGTACGCCGTGCACACCTCTATCTCGTCGTAATCGGAAAGCACGTCGAGTTTCGTCAGCGCGATTTCGTCCGCGCCCTGACAGCGGATTCCGTAACGGGAAGCCACAACGTCGAAAGGTCCCACTCTTCTGGGGCGGCCCGTCGCCGCGCCGTATTCCGCGCCGAGTTTACGCAGTCTTTCCGCTTTTTCGCCGCTGTATTCGGCAACGAACGGACCTTCGCCCACGCAGGTGGAATACGCCTTCATAATGCCTATGGAACGATCGAGTTTTAAATTGGGCACGCCCGCGCCGATGGGCGCGTACGCCGCGATGGTGGAAGACGAAGACGTGTAGGGATAAATGCCGAAATCGATATCGCGGAGCGCGCCGAGTTGCGCCTCGAACATGATATTTTTTCCTTGCTTCGCCGCCTTGTTCAGATATCCGCCCACGTCGCAGATAAACGGAACGAGGCGCGTGCCGAATTCCTCGAAATACGCAACGACGTCCTCCGTTTTTACCGCTTCCGCTTTATAGCCGCCCGCGATCGTAAGATTTTTCCATTCCACAATGTCGGCAACGCGCGCATACATATGTTCCTTATCCAGCAGTTCGCCCATTCTGAACGCTTTTTTATAATATTTATCCGCATACACGGGCGCGATTCCGCGGCGCGTGGAACCGAATTTTTTACCCGCCAGCCGATCTTCTTCCAGACAGTCCTGCAAAACGTTATACGGCATGGTAATTACCGCGCGGTCGCTGATTTTTAAATTGTCCGGCGTAATTTCCACGCCTGCCGCGCGGAGTTTATCCATCTCGCCGCAAAGATGTTTTAAGTCTATCACCATGCCGTTTCCCAGCACGTTTACCACGTCTTTGCGCAAAATTCCCGAAGGAAGCAGATTCAGCGCGAATTTTCCGAGGTGATTCACCACCGTGTGCCCCGCGTTGTTCCCGCCCTGATACCGGCAGACGATATCGTAATTTTCCGAAAGCAGATCTACCATTCTGCCCTTGCCCTCGTCGCCCCAGTTGATGCCGCAAATCGATGTAAGCATATTTTTTCTCCCCGCGCCGCGCCGCTTATATTCCTTCGGAAAAAACGTTTTATGTACCGTCCGAACGGTGAGGCGCGCGCCTGTCGCCGTATTTTTTCAGCCGTATTATTATATCGCTTTTTTTTTGTCTTGTCAAGTGCTTGCTTCGCGCGGCAAGCGCTTTTTCGTTCTTTTTTGATATTTTTCGTACGATTCGCGTCGCTTCGAATTTCGCTTTGTACCCGCGGATAAATCATTCCGCCTTTTATCAGTTTATGCGTATAGCGACGAAAAAAGACGAAAAAAGAAGAAAAAAGAGAAATACGGCATGTTTTTTCACCGTTTTTCCCCCGTTTCGTCTTATTTTTTTCGCAAAGGAGGTTGACAAAACGTAAAAAATGGTTTATGATAGTAAAAAAAGGTTTATGAAAATAAAAAGCGTTTTATTCATGCGGATTTTACGGTTTCCGCAATTAAAAACTTTGGAATTTTTCATACGATAAACCTTGACTTTTTAAGGAGAAAAACGATGTATTGCAGAAACTGCGGGCAAAAATTAACGCTCCGCTTTTGCGAGAACGAAGGGCTGATACCCTACTGCGACACGTGCGAAAAATACGTGTTTCCGCAATTCGCGGTGGCTGTTTCTATGGTGGTTACCAATCGCGAACAAAATAAAATATTGCTTGCCAAACACGTGGAAGACGAGGATTTCATTTTATTCGCGGGCTATGTAAAAAAAGGCGAAAACGCCGAAAAAACCGTTCCCAGGGAAATTAAGGAAGAACTTGGCGTAAACGTGGTAAAAAGTCGTTATATGTCCTCGCGCTATCATTCGCAACGCGACGTTTTAATGCTGAATTTTATCGTTGTGGTGGAAGATTCGCCCCTGAAACTCAACGCGGACGAAATTTCCGAAGTGCGCTGGTGTACGTTCGACGAAGCCGAAAGCCTGATCCGCAAAGGCACTACCGCGGAGTACTTTCTGAAAAACGCCGTGAAAGAATTGAAACGCAAGGTTTAACCGCGCTACTTTACCCGCGCAACTTAACCGCGCTGCTTTACCCGCGCTGCTTTAACCGCGCAACGAAATTTCGCGGATCGGAACGCTCCCGCAGCGCGCTGCAACGAAAAACGCGCCCTTCCCCTATCCGAAAAAATACGGAAACAGGGAAAAACGCGTTCTTGCAAGCCTTTGTTTTAAAAACAAAGGTTATCTGCGACAGAAAGAGTCGCAGCAAGTGCAACTTTCCGCGTCGCAGGAACAGGTGTTGCCCACGTGAATTTCGGGCAGAGTGCAGTAACTTCCCGTATGGTTGTACTTACATTCGGTAACTCCGCAACCGATACAGGTGTTTACGTTGTTTTCTTCTTCCATATCCGTCATACCTCCTTGACGTATACAGTATGAGCGAAGAAAAAAAGAATATTTACGGCAACGCGAATTTCCGCACGGATTTTTCTAAAAAAATTTTTTACGATTTTTGCAAACGATATCTTTTTAAGATTTTATTTTTCGATATAAATGTTTCGATATAAATTTTTACGAGGTGGAACGATATGAAAGTTATTTTGACAAGCGACGTGAAAGGCAGCGGTAAAAAAGGCGACGTGGTCGAAGTTTCCGACGGCTACGCGCGCAATTTCCTTATTAAAAAAGGACTTGCCAGGGAAGCCACCGCTTCGGGCGTAAACGAAGCCAATCAGAAAAAAGCCGCCGACGCTTTCCATAAAGCGGAAGAAATCAAAGCGATGAAAGAACTTGCCGCCGGAATGAAGGGCGCCGAAGTTTCCGTGCCCGTAAAAGTAGGCGCAAACGGAAAAACGTTCGGCAGCGTGACGGGCGCGCAAATCGCCGCCGCCTTGAAAGAACAAGGCTTCGACGTAGATAAAAAATGCGTAAAAACCGAGGCGTTGAAGGCTTTGGGCACGTACGATACCGAAATCAGATTGATGGAAAACGTGTTCGTAACCGTAAAAGTTAACGTTGTGGCGTTGTAAATCGTTAACGTTGTGGCGTTGTAAATCCCTCCGTTCGCGGCGGATTTACCGCATTAAAGCCGTCGGATAGGCTTTATTTGGTCTATTTATGCCGAACGTTCCGACATTTTTCAGAAAAATACGTAAAAAAATCGATTTTTTTGCCTTTTTTTTCTTTATTTTACGCACTTTTTTTAAATCAACGCTTGACAAACGGTTATAAATAAGATATAATCGAATTATCCTGACGGACAAAAGGAGCACTTTGCAACGGGCGTTCGGCGGGAAAAAATATCAAAAGGGGATTTTTATCTCATGAACAAAGGCGAACTCATTAAAGCGGTAGCTCAGAAAGCGGGTTTCACCAACAAAGACGCGACGATTGCGTACGAAGCGTTGGTTGAAACGATCACGGAGGCTTTGAAAAACGGCGAGAAGGTTCAACTTGTCGGCTTCGGTACGTTTGAAGTAAAAGACGTACCCGCCAAGACGGGCATCAACCCTCAGACCAAGGAAACGGTGCAAATCGCCGCTTCCAAAAAACCCGTTCTTAAATTCGGCAAAGCCTACAAAGAACTGTTCAACTGATTTAACCTTCGTTGAAAAGAAACGCCGGTCTCTTAAAACAGAGACCGGTTTTTCTTTGCGCTATTTTTCCCCTTTTCCTTGTTACCGCCAATCTCCCCCCCCTTCTTCTATCGCCGATATTCTTCCGCGCCGGCGCGGACAAGCAAGCGCGACGAACGGGCTAAAAAGTTTGTGCGCGCAGGCGGCAAACGGTTTTTGCCCGCACGGCAAACGGACGCGGACAAGCGTAAATAAAAAAAATTTTTTTATTTATTTTTTTATCGAAAATATTTGCCGCGATTGTGTTTTTTGCGGGTAAATTTGCCAAAATAGTCTATATAAAGTCTTTTTCGGTACAGAATTTTAAAAACGTGAATCGTAAAAAAACGATAAAAATTAACTTTTTTACGTAAATATACACACTTTTTCGTTTTTTTACGTCATAAAATAGTTTGACAAACGTAAAAAAATACCCTAAAATATAAAAACGTGTTTGAAAGCGAAATAAAATATAATAAAAACGAAATAATTTGAAATCTGTATAAAGGAAACAAACGTTATGGGATTATTTTTCGGAACAGACGGACTGCGCGGCAAGGTAAACGAGGACCTCACTTTCGAGGTGGCGTATAAAGTAGGCAACGCGCTTTCCATTTTGAAAGAGCGGCCTACGATTTTAGTCGGCGGCGACACGCGCGTTTCGCGCTCGTATTTAACGGCAGGTCTGGCGGGGGGCGCGATGAGCGGCGGAGCGAACGTAATCGACGCAGGCGTTTTGCCCACGGCGGGCGTCGCATATTTAACCCGGCTGATCGGCGCGGACTACGGCGTGGTGATCAGTGCCTCGCACAACGGCGGCGAATACAACGGCATTAAAGTATTCGATAAAAACGGTTACAAACTGGGCGATAAAGAAGAAGAGCGCATCGAAAGGTGTTTCATTCACGATAAAACGAACGACTTTCCGATGATCGGTTCTTATCGGCAGGATCTGATGCTGATCAAGAAGTACCGCGATTTTCTGCTTTCCGCCGCGGAGCGCTCTTTCAAAGGCAAAACCATCGTACTGGACTGCGCGTTCGGCGCGGCGCACCGTATCGCGCCCGAAGTATTCCGCCGCGCGGGAGCAAGCGTGATTGCGGCGAACTGCGTGAACGACGGGCTTTCGATCAACAAAAACTGCGGCGCGGTATATCCGCAGAACCTTGCGCGGAAAGTTCTCAGGTACAAAGCCGACATGGGGTTTGCCTTCGACGGCGACGCCGACAGAGTGATCGCCGTAGACGAATACGGCGAGGTAATCGACGGCGATATGCTGCTCTGCGCTCTGGCAAAATATTTTAAAACGCAAGGCAGACTGCACGGCAACGCGGTGGTAGGCACAAGCCACACGAATATGGCTATCGAAAACGAACTGAAAGCCGACGGCGTCGATATGATCCGCACGGACATCGGCGATAAATACGTGCTTGCCAAAATGCGCGAAAAGGGATATTCGTTAGGCGGCGAGCAGAGCGGTCATATCATTTTAAAGGAATACGCCACCACCGGCGACGGTATTTTAACGGCGATTGCCGTTACGAATATGCTTTTAAAGCAGAACAAAACGCTTTCGGAAGGCGCGAAAATCACGCTGTATCCGCAGGTGAACAAAAACGTTACGGTAGGCGATAAATTCCGCGTGATCAACAACGAAGAACTTTCCAGACAGGTAGCGAAATACGCCGCCGCGCTGGAAGGAAAAGGCAGGCTGATGATCCGCGCTTCGGGCACGGAACCGAAAATCCGCGTAATGGTGGAAAGCAAAGACGAGGCGTTGAATTTATCCATTGCGGATACGATTGCAAACACAATAGAAAAGATTAATCGGGAGGAATAAACTATGTGCGGCATTGTGGGTTATATCGGCGAAAATCCCGAACGAAACCTGCTTTATAAACTGCGACTTCTGGAATATCGCGGCTACGATTCCGCAGGCATTGCCGTTTCGCGGGGAACGAGCGGCGCGCCTTCTGAAAACAATCCGCTTGCGGTGACAAAGCGCGCGGGAGAATTGAAAAATCTTGAAAATGCGGTAGCGCAAGCGGGCGTTACGGCGGGCGCGCGGCTCGGAATCGGGCACACGCGCTGGGCAACGCACGGAAAACCGGACGCAACCAACGCGCACCCGCACGTTTCTTCCGACGGAAAGTGGGCGGTTGTACACAACGGAATTATCGAAAATCATTGCGAACTCAAACGCTTTCTGCAAAACGAAGGCTATTCGTTTTACAGCGAAACGGATACCGAAACGATTGCCAAACTTCTGGAATATTTCGAAAAACGGGGCTTTGCGCCGTTGCAGGCGATAAAGCGCGCGTGCGACGTGCTGCAAGGGAGTTTCGCCCTCGCCGTTTTACACGAAAACGACGACGCGATTTATTTCGCAAAAAACAAAAGTCCCCTTTATCTTGCCTTTTCAAAGCGCAGTAATAAAAAAACCGCAACCGTACAACAAGCGGACGCCGACGCCGAAGCGGAAGGAGATTTGTTTATCGCCAGCGACGTCGTTTGTTTTAACGATTTTGCCGAAGAATATTATGCACTGCCCGATAAAACGTACGGATTCGCCACGGCAGAAAAAGCGGAATTTTACGACGGGACGGGCGAAATACGGCTTTCAAGCGAAAAGATAAACGCAAAAAGCCTTTGCCTCCGTAATAATTACGCGCACTATATGCTGAAAGAAATTTACGATACGAAAAATGCGATAAAAGAAGAAACCGATTATTTCAAAACGCATTTAACGCGGGAAAACTATCCCCTTCTGTTTCAGCCGCGCGCGTTTAAAAAAATTATTCTTACGGGTTGCGGCACGGCGTACCACGCCGCGTTGACGGGCGCGCGCATAATCGAAGAAAAATGCGGCGCGGATTGCGAAGTATACGTGGGGAGCGAATTTTATAACGCCGGATATAAATTAAACAAACACGCCCTCGTCGTGCTGATCAGCCAGAGCGGAGAAACGGCGGATACGCTTGCGGCTCTTACTTTCGCCAAAGAAAAAGGCGCCGCAACGCTTGCGATGATCAACGCCGAACACAGCACGCTTGCCAAAGCCGCCGATATGGCGCTGCCCGTAAACGCGGGCGCGGAAATCGCCGTGGCTTCCACCAAAGCGTACAGTTGTCAGTTGGTTGCTCTGTACGCTCTGGCGCAAACGTTTCAAGCCGCCGAAAGGCAACTTCCCCGCCCCGATCTTTCGGGCGCCGACGAATTGGTAAAGCGGTTATCCTACGGCGACGAAGAAGAGTTGCGATCGTTCGCAACGCTTTTCGGCGAGGGGAAAAAACTGTTTTTTATCGGCAGAGGCACCGATTATTTCACCGCGCTGGAAGCGAGTCTGAAAATTAAAGAGACTTCGTATATCAACGCGGACGTATACTACGCGGGCGAACTCAAACACGGTTTTCTCGCTCTGGTGGACGAAAACGCGTACGTGACGGCGTTCGCCACGCAGAAGGATACGTTTTTAAAAACGCTTTCCAACGCCAAAGAGGCGCAGGCGCGCGGCGCGAAAATCATCTTGTTCACCACCGCTTCCCAAGAAGAAACCAAGCCGTACGAAAACAGTTTTTTCCGTATTCTGCGCGTTCCGAAAACAGACGACGCTCTGCAAAGCGTGCAAAACGTTCTGCCCTGGCAACTCATCGCTTACTTTCTTTCCGTAAGCAAGGGCTTAAACCCCGATAAACCGCGCAATCTTGCCAAAAGCGTCACCGTAGAATAAAATATCCGAAGAATAAAATATCCAACGCCCGATCAACCGTCGGCGCGGCGCCTAAGGAAGTTTCCGCACGGAAATAAACGCCGCGTTTTTCCCCCTTTCATACGGTTGGCGAACGGCGGCGACGGCGGCGGCGACAAGCGTAACGCCGCCAAGCATACCCGCCGCGGGGTAGAAAAAACGAACCACTTTTTCAAACCGCATAAACGAGCAGAGCAAAAACGCAAAGGGAACGGCGATTTCGGCGCACGTTCCCTTTGCTTTGGCGGCGGAAAACACGGGATAAAAACACACGGCGAACGTAGCGGACATGCCCACCGCGGATAAGAGCGAGAAAAACGCGCCGCCCCGTAAAACGCTTTCGAGCGGCATCGGCTTGGAATAACAACTTTTATCGTATCCCGTCGCCGATAAAATCGCGGCGGCAAGCAGCGTTAAAATCAGCGCGGCGCCCCCCGCCGCGTGCGTCGTTTTTTTATTCGTCTGCAACTTTTCGCCCAATTCGCAAAGCACGGGCGAAGCGGAAAGCACGTTCATACACACGTACACCGCGCTTGCCGCGGCGCTTTTCACGTCGCGCCCTACGCTTACGCTTTCCGGTGCGGAAAATTTTCCGCGCGAAAGTATCAGAACAACGACGGAACAAATCAGAAACGGCGTAAACGCCGCCGAAAACGCGCTGATTCCTTTAATTCCCCGTTCCGAAAGCGCCGCGCAAACCACAATAAGCGTGGCGGCAAGAAACGGCTTTCCCTTCGGAAACTCCGTATGAAACGCGGAAAGCATCGCCGTTCCCACCGCAAACGAAGCAAACAGCGCCGCCGCTTTTACCGCCGACGACGTTTTTCTGCCGAACAGCGTATCTGCCACTCCGTTAAATCCGCCGTACCGCGCGCCGAGGCGGAGAAACAACAAAAAACCCAGAAAAAATCCCGCGCCGGAAAGCGCCAACGGCAGAACGCGGAATCCGCCGAAAAATTCCAGCAATTCGCGCCCCGATAAAAACCCCGCGCCCGCCACCGCGCCCACCAGCGCGCACGCCGCCGAAAACGCGCCCATTTCCCTTTCACTTTTTCCGCTTTGACTTTTATCCTTTTTGCTTTTTCCGCTTCGTCTTATTTCGCCTTGCTTGCCCCTTATATCCGGAGCGCTCCGTTTGTAAAGGTTGTCTCGCGCCGCTTTTTTTAATTTCATCGTTTTTCCTCCCGTCGCGCCGTTTATCGCCGACCGCGCCGTTTATCGCAGAACGCATTTTCGGTATTTTTCAAGAATTTTCAACAGGTTTCGCTATTTTTCAAACGCGCCCGGTTTTCGGCGCGAAAAAACGCGCGGACGATAGTTACGGTACTATGTTACACATATAACTATACCGTCGCACGCGCATAAAATAGAACAAAATATTTAATTTTTTTGTTGTTTTACAACAGATTTTTCAGCCGTATCGCATATACCGCGGCTCTCGCGCGGCATTGCTTGTCAGCAGCGGCGCAACATATCGAACACCGCGTCCGCCACGCGGATTCCGTCGGCTGCGGAAGAAGTGATTCCTCCGGCATATCCCGCGCCCTCGCCGCACGGGAACAGCCGCGCGCAGGAAACGGACTGCAAATTTTCTCCGCGCGTAATGCGCACGGGGGAACTGGTACGGGTTTCGGCGGCAGTGAGCAACGCGTCCGGACAGGCGAAGCCTTTCATTCCGCTATCCATGCCCGTAATCGCGCGCCTGAGTTCGTCGCGCACGGGCGCGGGAAACGCCGCGGACAAATCGGCAAACGCCGTGCCGCGCGGATAGGTAGGCAGAACGTCGCCGAAACGGCTGCTTTCCTTTCCGCGCAGAAAATCTTCCGCGCGCTGCACGGGCGCAACGTATTTTCCGCCGCCGAGATCGTATGCCGCGCGTTCGATTTTCCGTTGAAACTCCACGCCCGCCAGAGGATTATCTTCGGGGTAGTCCGCCGACGTTACCTGCACGATCAGCGCGGAATTGCCGTTGACGCCGTTCCGTGCGTAATTGCTCATTCCGTTGGTTACCACGCCGCCTTCTTCGCTTGCCGCCGCCATCACAAAGCCGCCGGGACACATACAGAAAGTAAACGCCGCGCGCTCGCCGTGATATACGCATTTATAATCGGCGGGGGGCAACAGCGGGTATTTTTCTCCGTACTGCGAAAAGCCGATGGCGCGTTGCAGATGCTCGATGCGCACGCCCACCGCAAAATCTTTTTTCTGCATTGCCACGCCGCAAAACCGCAGTCGCTCAAACGTATCGCGCGCGCTGTGCCCTATGGCGAGCACCAGCGCGGAAACTTCGATTTTCTGCCTGCTTTTATAAAACGCTTTGCGCCCCTGCGTCTCTCCGCTTTCCCGCGTCGGCACGGCTGGCGTTGCAGAACTCCGTTCGCTTGAAAATTCTATCTCCGCCGCCTGCAAAACGCCGTCTTTTACGTATATATCGGTGAGTTTTGCGCCGAAAAACATCTTCACGCCGTTTTGTATCAGGTATTCGCGCATGTTTTTCACCACTGTTTTCAGTCTGTCGCTGCCGATATGCGGCTTATTCAGATACAAAATCTCTTCGGGCGCGCCGAAGCGCACAAACTCGCGCAACACCTCGTGGTTTTCTTTCACATGCGTGCCCGTATTGAGTTTCCCGTCGGAAAACGTGCCCGCGCCGCCTTCGCCGAACGAAACGTTGCTCTCCGTGTTCAACTCCCCCGTTTCGTGAAAGCGAGCCAGCGTTTTTTCGCGCTCTTCCACACGTTCGCCGCGCTCGATAAGAACGGGCGTTATGCCGCGCTTTAACAGCCGCAACGCGCAAAACAGCCCCGCGGGCCCGCCGCCTGCGATCAATACGGGTCGTCCGGCGGAAGGACGTTTATACTCTTCCAGCGTTTCCAACGGCTTTTCGGCGCATTGCGGCGCTTTTAAAGAAAATTCTACGGAATACACGTAAAAAATATTGTTTTTATCGCGCGCGTCAAGCGATTTTTTCAATATTTTAAAATACCGCGGCTCGCCTTTTAACACCCGCCGCGCCTTTTCGTATAACGCGCTTTCGCTTTCGCCTATTTTCAGTTTTATGTTCGTCAGTCTTTCGATTTTCATATTACGGTTTTTCGTTTCGTTACGATTTTTCGTTTCCGTTTTTACGGCGTTTGAAAATCCCCTCCGCGGCGGCGCACGCCGAGGAATACGCCCATTGCAGATTATACCCTCCGCAAGCGCCGTCCACGTCTAAAATTTCGCCTGCAAAACAGAGGTTTTTGCAAAATACCGACTGAAACGTATCGTCGGTTTCGGCAAGGGGAACGCCGCCCTTCGTTACCTGCGCGTTATCGAACCCCATGGTGCCCGTTATTGTAAGCGTAAACGCTTTTGCTTCTCCGGCAAGCAGCGCGATTTCGTCGCGCCCGCTTTTTTTCTTTTCTTCTCTTCCGCAAACGCGCCGCGCCAGCGTTTCGCCTAAACGGTTGTTTAAAATCCCCGTAAACAGCGCGCCCTCCGTTGCGTTTACATATCGCTTTTTCTTTTCGTACAGCACTTGTTTTAACGTTTCTTCCGGCAGATCGGGCAAAAAATCCACCGACAATTCCGCACCGTCGGGCGCCCCGTCGGCGCAGGGAAGATAAGACGAGATTTTAAACGCGGCGTCGCCCGAAACGCCGTATTCGGTAAAGAGAATATCTCCGCGCTGCTTAGCGACTTCTCCGCCGCCGACAAACAGCGTTATAGCGCCGTCGAACACGCGTATGCCTTTCAACGCGCGCAGATCCTTTTCCGCGCATTTCACCTGCACCAGCGCGGGATACGTTTTCGTAACGCTATGCCCCAGCGACTGCGCCAACAGATACCCGCCGCCGTCCGAACCGAAGTGCCCCGCCGCTTTGCCGCCCGTGCACAGCAATACGTTTTCCGCCTCGAATACGCCGTTTGACGTAACGATTTCATAAAACGTTTTCCCCGCCTTTTTCGCGGGGAAAATTCGCGTTGCTTCCGCGCCCGTAACGGTTATCACGCCGCGCCGCGATATTTCGGCGCGCAGACAATCGGTTATCGAAGAGGCCTGCCGCGAAAGCGGATACACTCTGCCGCGTTCGTCGGCAAACGTTACGCAACCCACGGAAAGCAGAAATTCGCGTAAGGACGCAGGCGGATACTTTTTTATCGCCCGTTCGATTTTTCCGCGCTCCGCGCTTTCGAAGGTAAAGTATCCGCCGTCGCCGCCGCACGTTCCGGAAGAAAACGCGCCCGCGTGCAGATTGGTCACGTTCCCCCAGCCGCCGCCCGCGGCGGAAAGTTTCCGCCCGAAGCGTTCGCCCTTTTCGATGATCAACGTGCGTTCGTCGCCGTATTTCGCGGCGAAAAACAAACCTGCCGCGCCGCCGCCGATTACGGCGGTATGATAAAACCGCTCCGCTTTTTTTGCGCCGCGCCCGTCCGTCGCAGCGGAACGCGGCGCATTTTTTCTTTCCGACTGTTTCATGCCCTTATTGTAACGCATTTTTTGTTTTTTGTCAATTTGATATGCCCGTCCCCTCGATTTTCGTTTGCGTTTTCGCGATTGCGGTGCTATAATAAGAATATGAAACAAAATAAAACAAACAATAAAAAAACGACTTACGCCACTTTTCCTCTGAAAAAATCGCGCGCGATCGTCCTGCTTTCCGCGGGCGCGCTGGCTCTTTCGCTGGCCGGCATCGCCCTTTCTTCGTATCGGCTGTATCAATCGGGCGTGCATTCGTTTTACGACTGCCTGAAATATCCCTTTTTAATCGCCGTGTGCTTATTCGCGATTGCGGTAGTGCTCGGTCTGTTTATCCGCAGCGAATACCGCGTTTCGAAAACCGAACTGATCGTCTGTTACGGCTTTATAAAATCCCGCCTGCCCCTCTCGCAGATTTCCGCCGTCACTTCCGATACCGACTCCGATAAAATCTACGTAACTCTGCCCGATACCGAGGGGCAGATGGTGATCGACACCGCGCCCGATAAACGGGAAGATTTCGTCCGCGCGCTGTTGCAGGGCAACCCTTCCATCGATTACGGCTTTACCCTGCGCGAAAAAAAAGACGAAGAAAAATAACCCGTACGCGCGCTTTCCCGCCCGTTCGGAGCAACCGTAAAACGTTAAAGCAACGTTAAAACCGACCGCGTTTTTCGCTTTATAACAAATCGAAAAGCGAATGCGGCCGGTATTTTACTATATCAGAGCATATTTTGTTATCGTGCGGCGCTACAAACGGACGGTCGCGACGGTCACGAAGTAAATCCGTCCACGCTGTGCGCCACGTAATTGAGGTGATCGCCCACGCGTTCGAGGTTGGCTACCAGATTGATGAACACGGGGTTGTTTTCCGCGTTGCATTCGCCGCGCTGCATGCGTTCGATATGATCGGAAATAAGTACGCGGCGCATATTATCCACCCGCTCTTCCACTTCGTCGGAATCTTTTATCAGCGCGTATTCCTTCATCAGCACCACCCGTTTCACAATGGAATACTGTTCCTGCAACAAGCCGTACATCTCCGTAAGGCGGGTGCCCACCACCGCCGAAAAGGTAAGATTTTCGTTCTCCGTTTTTTGCGTATATTTGGTAAGATTATCGGCAAGTTCCGAAATTCTTACTATGTCGCCCACGTTATTGTGCATGGCGCTGATTTTCTTTTCGTCGTCCAGCGAAGGACCGGCAGCCGAAACTTTTACCAGATAATCGCTGATCGCCTTGCTTAAATCGGCGACGCGCTCGTTGTTGGCGGACACCTTTTCCACCGAGGCGATATCGCGGTTAATAAACCCGTTGAACGCCGTGGCAAGCGACGCCATCGCCATATCCGCCATGCGGAACGTCTCCTTTTTCAACTGACTGATCGCCAATGCGGGAGAATTGATAAAGCGTTTATCCATATACACGAATTTCGCGCCGTTTTCCCGCTCTTTCTCTTTCTCTTTTACTTTCGGTTGCGGCACGATAATCATCGCAAGTTTAACAAGTCCGTCGGTAAACGGCAGAAAGAGAGCGGTGCAGACCACGTTGAAAAACGTGTGGAACATAGCGATCTGCGTCTGCGGCGCGGAAAACCAGCGTTCGAAAGTGTTCTGCTGAAAATCGGGAAAAATCAGCAGAATTATCACGAAAATCACCGCGCCGATGGTATTGAACAGCAGATGTATCACGCTCGCCCGTTTTGCGTTGCACGACGTGCCGATGGAGGAAATCAGTGCCGTAACGCAACTGCCGATGTTCGAACCTAAAATTACGTACAGCACCGCGTTGCCGCCGCCCCCGATAATCAACCCCTGCGTAGCCATGGTGATAACGATGGTGGTTACCGCGCTGGAAGATTGAATGAGCGCCGTGAACGCCACGCCCACAAACAACAGCAAAAACGGATTGTTTATTTTGGAAAGCAGATTTTTCAGCGCCGTGTGCATCTGCTCCTCTTCCATCGCGCCGCTCATTACGTTCAGCCCCACGAACACAAGCCCCAACCCTGCGAGCGCCACGCCCGCAAGCCGCACTTTGTCCTTCTTCGAAAACATGTTCATCGCCATGCCGATAAAGGCAAGCGACATAAAAAATACGTTTAAATTAAACGCCTGCAACGCCACGATCTGCGCCGTTATCGTTGTGCCGATGTTCGCGCCCATGAT
>JAQYLE010000028.1 GCA_028720205.1 Clostridia bacterium | reverse complement strand
ATTTTTAACGGACTAATTCACGTACGTTCTTGCGTACATCACTACGGGAATTCGCCTGCCGTCTTTGTTCTTGCGGAAACAGTATACGAATTCGTACGTTTCGTCACGTTCTTTCGTGCGCTTGTAATACGTATCGTGACTGAAACTTACCGTATCTTCTTCCGCGTCCCTCTTTATTCCGATTACCTGCTTCACTATGTACTTCTCCGTTCGGTACACGTTATCCGCGTCTTCGAATATCTCCGTTGTTGTCTTTCCCTTTTCCGCCATTTCACGCCTCCTGATTTTTATCTATACATTCAGAAAAATACGTAATCAATTTTTTTTGTATTCTTCTGACATACTCCTGTGTATATCCCAGCTCCATCGCTACGCTTTTCTGCGTCTTGTTTTGTATATACAAACAGCCGTACACGTCGTACATTTTTGCCGACGCAGCCAGAATGTAGTTGTTATACTTTTGCACCTTCGACAAAATCTCCGCAGTTCCCGTAGTCTTTATCAGCTCGTCCATGTTAGATTTTCGGGAATAATAATATTTAAGCTCCCTTAAATCTCTTTTTACTATTTCT
Organism: Clostridia bacterium; assembly: GCA_028720205.1. Lineage (GTDB taxonomy): Bacteria > Bacillota > Clostridia > Christensenellales > Borkfalkiaceae > Scatosoma. The sequence continues at coordinate 45,930 of JAQYLE010000028.1, read as the reverse complement.
TCCGTTTTCATGTTTAATGCTCCTTAACGTTTAAAATTTTTACTACCCGATTTCTCCTTGTTTTTATTTTGCAATCAAGCGCAAGGTTATTTCCCCTTACACTCTCACAAGGATACGTTGTAAACAAAAGTTGTACTTTTTTCTAAAAAATTTTTAATATTTTTTTCAATTTCTCTAAAACCGTACTTAATCGCCGCGAAGTATAGGGACTGTCCCATCCTAAAATCTTTGCCGCTTCCGATTGCGTTTTTCCTTCAAAATAAATAAGTCTGATCAATTGTCTATCCTTTTCTCTTAGTCTTAAAAGCGAATTTCTGACCTGTTCTGCCCGTTCGCTTTCTATAAGATCCTCTTCTATATGCGACGAGTAATCTTTGAAATCCATCCCGCGCTCAATCATCCGGTCTAAGGGAACAATTCTTCGGTTGAACGTAGCTCGTTTTTTTTCGCACTCCTTGCAGTTACCTTTACAGCGGACATAGATCGTCTTATTGTTGTTCGTCTTTGGAATAAGACATCGTTTATCGTACTTTTTCTTACGCTGTTCATTCCTGACAGGACGCACGTACGCGCGATAGACCTCCTCGCCGACTTCCACTTTTTGCCCTTTTATCCTAAGATAAAATGTTTTGTTGCTCATAATACTCCTCCTTCGCCCGTCTGTTTCAGGCAAAGGAGAGTACGGCAACGCGACTTTTTACGCCAAGCCTATGTTGCAATTAAGGGCGTGGCAAAAAAAGATACTTTCCGCTGTTCCCTTTTTCGGGAATCGCCGTACGTATCCTTTGCCCTTATTGCAAATCAGGCATTAAATATTTTTTTCTCAATAAAATAAAAAGACCGCCGATAGAACAGACTCCTGTTTACACAAAAATCTTTTCTACCGGCGGCCTCTCAATTATATCTGGTTTAACCTACCGTCTTAGCAAATCCTCTTTCCCGGTTTTACAATGTCACTGTTTCAGACCGACCCGGCGATACACTATTTGCCGTATGTTTTTTATATCTTATAACGTTACTTCCGCCCCAAACGGCGCAATCACTTCTATGCAAATCTTCCTTCGCGTCATTATTTTTGATACGTTCACCGCGCCGCAATATTTGCATTGACTCTTTGATACACCTTTTGCCTCCCGATAAACGATCAAATCTTTTTTGCAGTTATGGCAAAAAGATCTGACTACTACACGCTCCATACCCTTACCTCCGCATTATCACAAATACTCCCATTTTTCTTGTTAAAATACGAACATTTGTTCGTATTTATGGCTATATTATATTCCATTCCTCAATCAATGTCAAGGCTTTGACGGGTATTTTCTAAAAAATTTTTCCCGGATTATTTCCTTTTCGGCTTAGTTGAGTTGGTAGCACAGAGAAAAACGGAAGTCAACGGGAAAAATTAACGCTGAAAATTTGAATAGTTTAACGGAGTCGTTCCCGATGTTTATCGGGTTCGACTCTTTTTCGTATGCGTTGATTTTTCGCTTTTTCCGTTGACTTCCGCGCTTTTTTGCCGTTTACTCTACAAAATTAAAAATTTTCTCCGTGCTTTGGTTTGGTTGCCGAAAAGGCAAAATAATACAAAATCAGGAGAAATATTGTATGAAAAACTCAATCGGTTTAGAAAACGAACGACTTATCACCAAAGACAACGTGCAGCAATTAGGCGAAATTCTCGCCGTTTCCGCGGTGAAGAAAATGGTGAACTTTAAGCCTATCTACGCGCGGTTATACCGCGAATTGGTACATAACGTATTCGACCCGTTGCAAGACAACGAACGTTTCGGCGAAGGCTACGAACTCGTTCAGGAAATCTGCTGTTTCTTATGTAATTTTATCGGCAAGCGTTTAGGGGATACGTACAAAACAGACAAACGCGGCAAAACAATCAGTATCCGTAAGGCGTGTTATCGTCTGGTAGATAATTACATAACAAAAAACTATATCCGCGAAAGAGAATACTACCGCGTAATTTCGATAGAAGAACTTTCCAGAACGCAGGAACTTGCCGCAAAAGAAATCACTCCGATGCAAACGGATTACACGGGCGCAGACAGAATTTTACGAAAATTAAAACTGACAAAGAAAGAAAACGACGTTTTGAATTGTTATCTTGCCGGAATGGCGTATACGGAAATTGCGAGATTTTTATGCGTAAACGCCTCTACCATATGGCGCAGAAAGATGAAAATTCAACAGAAATACGCGCAGAATTTCGGCGCGTATATTTAATTTGAAACGCAACGTTTTTTCTATCCTATTCTTTATACCATTTTCTACCTTTTTTACCCCTTTTGTTGGGGTTTGTTGGGATATTGGTACGCTTAGTTGGGAAATTGGTTGGCGCAGATTCTATCTTTTTTTCAATTTGTATGTTATAATTAAAAGGCAATCAGGATTCTGCCCGATAAATTTATATTTTGTCTGAAAATATTATCGCTGACTTATTAACAACTATTTTTCAATCTGAAATGCGCTCTCAGGAAAAAGACGCGGCGTTACGTGATATTATTCGCCTATCCGCTATAAGCGCGCCTGTTCAATCCGTTGCGCCCAAGCAAAAACAAACACCGACAAAAGGCATACTGAAATTCACTAAAAAGGAGTTATCCGCTATGCCGAAAGCTTTTCAAAACGTTTTTATCGTTGACAATAAAATCGTAAGATACCGCTGTTATAAAGGTCTTTTCCAAGCCCGCTACAGAAAAAACGGTTTTTCTGTTGAAGTAGCATCCCGCACCTATGAAGGAATGAAACAAAAATTTATAGAAAAAATGCAAATTACGTTTGAGGTTACGCCATCGGCGCCTAAAGAATCTCCCGGCGACGTTCTGTTTTCTACTTACGGCAACGAATGGTTATCTGTCAAAAAGCAGACGACCAAGCCTTCCACCTATGCGGAATACGAGCGTATTTTCAAACTTAATCTCGAACCGCAATTCGGGCATTTGAAATTATCTCAGATTACCCGTCCGATGGTACAAAAATTCCTGTTCAAATACGTAGAAGAAGAAAAATTCCGTACCGCCGAAAAACTTAAATTGCAGCTTACCTGTATTTTTGATATGGCGGCCGATGAATTTAACTTGATCTCTCCGATGAAAAAGATTGTACTTCCTTACCATCAGGCAAAGAAAGGCTCTGCTTTAACAAAGGAAGAAGAACTCCGGCTGATAGAATACTGTCGCAAAAAGAAAGACGACGTTTCGAGCGCATTGCTTGTTCTTCTTTATTTCGGACTTCGACAGAGCGAACTCGCTTCTATTCGCATTATCGACAACAAATACCTCGAATGTGAAACAAGCAAAGTCCGGTTAGGAAGGAATCGGCTTTTCCGGAAAATCCCTATTACTCCCGTCGCAAAGCGCATTGTTTCTTTGATCGACTTTGAAGCGGCAAAAAACGTCAACCTCGTAAAATTAAAAAGCGCATTCCGACGGTTTATGCCCTCGCATCACCCGCACGAACTCCGTTACACTTTTATTACGCGTTGCAAAGAAGCAGGCGTAAACCCCGAAGTTGTTATGCTTTGGGACGGACATACTCAAGATTCCGACGCCCGTACTTCCAAAGTTGACCGCGGGTATACCGATTACTCGGAAGAATATTTGTTGGCGGAAGCAGAGAAAGTCAATTATTCGCTTTAAATAATCCGCTTAAATAACGTTAACAAGCCATCGGTCTGATGGCTTTGTTTTTATGCACAAAATGGATATTTAATCAATTCTCCCCTTGGTTTGAACTGCCGAAATAAGCAACTTATTAGCAATGTGTAATCTCTTACATATTTTTAAGATTAAACAATAAAACGTGTTCTTCTTTTTCACTCGTTTCAAGCAAAGCCTTTGTGAAACCCGATTTGGAAAATAAGGCGTACCACGTTTCCTCACGTTTATCATTAAAAATATTTGCTTTTTCTTTCAGTCGTTCGAGTACGCCTATATCCGTTTTTTCATTCTGCCACTTGCACTCGCCGATAAGATATTTTTTATCGTCTTTAGCAATGATATCGATTTCTACTTCTTGTTTTTGCACCGGATCCGTTCCCCACCATCTTCCTATCGACGAAAACAATATCGGCAATTCTCCGGCAATATTCTTTTTCTCTAAAAATTCCTTGCAAATGCGCTCGAACACAAGCCCCATATAATGATTATAATCGGGTTTTATTTTCTTTTCGTAAACGATTTGACTTCCTCCCGTTTCCAATAAAGAACGATTATTGAATACATATTTATACCAGAATCTGAACATGAAATCCGAAATACCGTAAATCGTTTTTCTTGACGTTTCTTTTTCTCCGAACGGCGTTTCTTTATATACAAGTCCGAGTTCGCAAAGAGTCTGAATATATTTTAAACATTTCGCTTGCTCTTCGCCTGTTTTTGTTGCAATCTCGTTCGATTTAGTCGCTCCGCAAGCAATCGCTTCTATAATTGCATTATAAATTGCAGGTTCTTGTATTTCCTGCCGCAACAACAACCGGGGTTCTTCGTATAAATACCCCGTCGGATTCAAAAATAGATTACAGATATTTTTCTCAAAACTTATTTTGGGCTGTAATCTTCCGAGATACTGCGCCGTACCGCCTACCGCGCCATAATACTCGCATTTCGTTTCGGCTGAACTTTCGGCAACAAATTCCGCGGCTACATAATACGGAAAAGGTTTCAACTTCAGTTGCGCCGTTCTCCGACCGAATATGGGGCTTTTTTCTCCCAATACTTCCTTTTCCATAAAACTCATATAACTGCCGCAGAGAATAATAAACAGTTTCCCGTCCTGCAATTTATGATCTATCAAATGTTGCAAAACCGAAAGTATTTTTTTATTGTTTTTCGCCAAATACGGAAACTCGTCGAACACTAAAATCAGGCTTTTTTCTTTCTGTCGCTCTGCGATAAACGATATTGCATTTTCCCAATCTGAAAACGGAGATAAAGTTGTTTCGTTGTAATGCGCAAAAATCAACGACGAAAACTTATCTAAATTTCCTTTATCGCTATCTTGTTCGGCGGCGAAAAAAATCGTATCTTTCCCCTTGCAAAATTCCCCGAGCAAAGTAGTTTTTCCTACGCGCCTTCTCCCATATAAAATAAACATCTGAAACGAATTCTGCTCGTATAATTTATTCAGGTCAGCCAACTCTTTTTCTCTGCCGATAAACATATAATTAACTCCATTTTTATTTACTTTCAAGTTAATTATATCTTATCTTTTGTTTAAAGTCAATCTGTTTTGATTGTTTTTATATGTTTTTTAGTAAATTTATACCGATTACTCGGAAGAATATTTGTTAGCGGAAGCAGAAAAGGACAATTATTCGCTTTAAATAATCCGCTTAAATAATGTTAAAAAGCCATCGGTCTGATGGCTTTTTTTTATACCAATTATTGCTTTTTAAATTTTTACTTCCCAAATTGATTTTTATATTATCCGTGCGCCGTTTCTACAAGTGGCTGAAAGAAAGGAATTTCTGAAAAAAACAAGGCATTTTACTTCCCAAAATCGAAAATTTTTACTTCCCAAAAACTTCCCAAATAGTTCCCAAATTATCCGTGCGCCAAAATTATCAGTTCAAAACATGAACAAATATAACACAAATCCACCTATAAAAGCAAAAAAATGAGAGTTCTTAACTGTAATTTGTTAAAAACTCTCATTTTGGCTGCTCCTGTCAGGCTCGAACTGACGACACTCGGATTAACAGGCAGTAACCTTAAAATTTTGAAACCACATCGTTAAATCCTACAATTTTCTATACAATCAAAAAAGCGTGGGTTTCCCACCTTTTTGTTTCAAAAGCGCGCTTTGGTGCGGTTTTCTTAACCTGCTTAGGCATTGAAAGTTTGCAACACTTTTTAGAAAAAAGATACTATTAAAATTTCCTCAAAAAAATTATAAATATGATAGAACTTGACAAATTTTATATGTTATAATAAAGCTATGGATAAATTAGCATATCATTACAATAAGAAAAAACTACCCGCTAAAACCGAGGGTAAATATCTGTACTATTATCCCTGCGCGGATATAGAAAACGCCAGCATTCAAATGGGTGGGCGTGGCTTTGTCACGATTGAAGTAACCGAGAAAGAATGGGAAGCATTAATCGAGTTAGATAGGATTGAATACAACAACGAACATAAATACATTCGCCATATCGTTCCCATCCCTGACGGTGAAGAAGATGATTTAACCGCAAAACAACAAGAGCAACTCCACGTGAAAGATACCCCTATCGACACTGCTGTAGCAGAATATTGGGATAATAAATCTCTTCATTCCCAATTATCTAAAGAAGAAGAAACAATTCTTGGTATGCTGGAAAACGGCTATACCCAAAAAGAAATAGCCAAAGAGTTAAACGTTACACAAGGCTACGTTTCTATGCTTAAAATTAGGGCACAATATAACTACGACTATATAGAACGAACGTCAGCACTTCAAACGAATTCCCCCGAATATATTTGGAAATGTTGGGACTTGTTTATAAGAAAGTTAGAAATGCCAATGTTTTTAGACGTAGAATTGGAATACGTTATAGGACACATCCACCCCAACGATATAGCCCACTTCTTATATTGGTATTACAGCTTAGGTGAGTTCGTTCGCTTTACTATTCAATATTATCTCTACAATGAAGATTCTATAGAAAAAGAAAAGGCTGAATATCTATCAAAAGCCAGCGAACCTGAACTGAAATGGTTTAACGAAAACTATGCTGACGAACTGCCTTTGGTACAAATCGTATATATCCGCTTAATAGACGAAGTTGAAAATCGTAGAAATCGTGGATTACACGGCAACAACAATGCCATAGACGGATTATATACGGCTGTCGAGAAGCTTGCTAAGCGTGTAAATATCTCCCCCGAAGAATATTTCACGGAGCGCATTTATCCAATCATTGTCACCATCCGAAGAAGACGAATAAAGCAGTTTTATCGTTTCTATTCAGGTAAAAAATTAAAAAAATTAAATTATTTTTAAAAATTTTTCAATTTTACTAATATTTTCGGCGTTCTCGTGGTTTATAAGTAGAAGGGTTTCAAAAAAATCGGTTTCCGCACAGGAGACCGATTTTACTTTACCCTTTTCGGGAATCCGTACCCGTTAAACGGAAATAATTATAAGGAGGAAAAACGTATGAGTTATGAATTAGACGGTTGGGATTATCACGCCTATCAAATGAAAGTGGACCGAGCTAGAGACAAGCACGCGACGATATCCGAGTTTGGACTTAATAAGCTAGAAATTGCAAAGCACGAAGAATATCTTGAACAAAACAAGGACAATATAGTGCAAACGTTCGTACCGAAAACTATGTCTTTTATGGACAAATGGCAATACATAGTCAATAACAACTTCGCAATTTACAATAATCGCGGTAAAAACAAAATTATGTGTTGTTTGCAGTTCGGCGGTAATTTGGAATTCTTTGAAAGCTTTCCAAATGAAAAAGCCATTGACGCCTATTTCCAAGAATGCTATCAATTCGCGCTTGACTTAGTGGGCTACAAACAAACGGATAGAAATATCGTATGTGCGTACGTTATCTACGAGGGCAATCGTCGCAATCTTTGGGTTTGGTTTGTTCCGCTTACTAATAAATGGCGTATCCGCTATTACGTGGAAGACCCGTCCGAACCTGGAAAGAAAACGTTGCTTCGCGACGAGTGCGATGAACCCAAGTACGGGGTAAAAGAAAGCAAGTATTCTCCCCTACTCTCGCGTTCGGAATTTTGGGCACAGCACGGCGGGCTTGTTTCGTTTTCTTGGCTACAAGAATCGTTCTGGCAAAAAGTCTCTAAAAAGCACGGCGCTAAACGTGGAGAAAGTTCTTCGTATTTTTATAACACTTGCGACGAACAAGCAAGGCGTTATCGTAGATACGAAGGCGACGATATCGATGATGACAACGACGATAAACATATTTTCGTTGATGACGACCCTTACTAAAAAATACCGTCCAAACGCTTGACAAATGTTTACGATTGCGTATAATATCGTATTAACATTCTAAATTACAACTGAATACACAATTGAATCCAATTCGCTATGACGGGGAAAACCGTATAGACGAAAACAACAGCGGAACGCATTACGCGCTTAACACACCCGTAATTTTCGGGAATTCGCAAGGAGAAAATTATGTAATAGGGTAAGCGTACTTATCTTTCCGTTAAAAGTACGTTTACAATACCTAGATAAATATTAAAAGGAGATTTGAATTATAGAGAGTTACAAAAATTAAACGAAATTATTGCGACCTTAAAAGCACAACCTAACTCGGATGAAAATATTCAATTCGTTTTGGATTTAGCGGACAAATCCGTTAAAATTGAAACGTTGGAAAGACTTATTTCGAGCAAGACAAAGAAACCCATTAAAAAACACAAGGAACTAAAAATTCAAGAAGGTGGCATTTTGAAATTCACAAAAAAGGAGATTCAACAAATGCCATTAAACTACAAAAACATATTTGCCTGCGAAGATAAAATTATTACTTACCGTTTTCATAACGGCGTATACGAAGCAAGATACCGCCGAGACGGTTTTAATATCGAAGTATCATCCAAGCAAATCGAAACAATGAAACGTAAATTTATTCAAGCTTTACACGACTATTCCAACGGGTTAAAAACGCGCTTAAAAAGCACTCGCTTAAAACGTCGTTCCGCGCACACGACAACCTTTGCGGAATACGGCGACGAGTGGTTAAAAATTAAAGAGCAAACGACCAAGTCTTCCACTTTCAAGGAATACTCCCGTTTATTCGAGCGCGATTTACTTCCAAAATTCGGAACGTTTCGACTCGACGAAATTACTCGCGCGATGCTACAAGACTACTTATTTTCTTTCATCAACGAGGGAAAACACAGAACGGCAAAAAAATTAAAATTACAATTAAGTTGTATTTTTGATATGGCGAGCGAAGACTTTGGTTTACCTTCCCCCGTTAAAAAAATCGTTCTCCCCTATCACGAAAGCAAAAAAGGCTCGGCTTTCACAAAAGCGGAAGAACGACAACTGGTTGAGTATTGTATTAAAAAGAGCGATACCACCACCACGAGCGCCTTGCTTACTTTGCTCTATTTTGGATTAAGGCAAAGCGAATTGCAATCTTTAAGGGTAATAGACGGGAAATATCTTGAATGTGAAACAAGCAAAGAGAAAATGGGAAGAAACGTCGTTTTACGCCGTATTCCTTTTACACCCGTTGCAAAACGCGTCTTGCATTATATCGACTTTGAGAAAGCGCGAACGACGAACCCTCACTCTATTTCGTCCACAATCAAAAGACTGTTTCCCAATCATCACCCACACGAATTGCGATATACTTTTATCACTCGTTGTAAAGAATCGGGCGTCAACCCCGAACTCGTTATGCTTTGGGACGGACATTCGTTTGATAAGGACGTAAAAACAAGCGTAGTAGACAGAGGGTATACGGATTATTCGGAAGAATACGTTTTAGCGGAAGCGGAGAAAGTAAATTATACGTTTTAGTCCCCAAACATATAGCGCAAAGCCTTATAAATAAAGAGGATTTACTCCCCAAAATTTCGGAAATCACTCCCCAAATGTTATTTTTTGAACAGTTTATTATAAGTAAATTATGTCAAAATTATCATTTTGGCAATAAAAATGAGAGATTTTAACACATTTTTGTTAAAATCTCTCAAATTGGCTGGGGTAGCTGGATTCGAACCAACGAAGTGACGGAGTCAGAGTCCGTTGCCTTACCGCTTGGCGATACCCCAATGTTAAAAATCGTCAGTGCTTCTCCACATTCCGCCCTTTGTTCCGTTGCTTTTAAAAAAGTTAAACTATCTCTAAAAACTCAACAAGCGGCACGCTTAAAACTAACGGCGTTATTTTACCAAATATTCGCGTTTTTTGCAAGCAATTTTATATTCATTTTTCAAAAAACGTCAAAAAAATTTTTTTTCTTACTTTTTCTCCCCACTCCGCGCGTGTTACGATAATTGCAAAGACGCGTTTTTGCCGATACCATTCGGCAAAAATTTAAACCGCAGGAGGTCTTTTATGAAACGGACGCTTATTTTTAAAAATTCAAATTGTAAAACCGAGAATTTACCTTTTTCCGACGGCGACGCGCCGTTTTCTTTTTCCGACGACGGCGCGCTTTCCACGCCTTGCAAAGAAACGTACCTTGAAACCGAAACGCCCACGGAGTTTACCGTCGGACAACGCACGTCGCCATGCGAGCGCAAAGAATATCTTTTAGGCAATTTGCCGCGCCTGCGGCTTGGCCGTCTTCTTTCCAAACCCGTATATGCGGAAGGCGGAGCGTTATTGCCGCTGAAAGGCGTTACGTTTTCGATTTCCACACGGAAAATCCGACATCTGATCGTCCGTTTCGGCGAAGAGGACGGCGACGCTTCCGAAATTTATCTGCCGTTTGATTCCGCACGACTTTCCGCCTGGCGCATCACGCCCGAATCGTTCCGACCCCGTTCGCCGAAAAACACGCAACGCCTGCTTTTGAACAAACCCGTGTATTCCACGGGCGGAACATATCTTGGAAAACTGACGGACGCTCTGATAAAAAACGGCGTATTGCGTCTTTTATATGCGGACGGAAAGCCCTATTGCGCCGATAACCTTTATGCCGCAAACGACGCTTTTTTACTTCGTCCGGCCGAGCCTTTTCCTTTGGGGCAGTCTTTGCCGCAAAATCTGCGCAACGAAAAAAGCGGCGGCGTGCCCGTACGCTTTGCCGAACAAATCAACCGTTCCGCTTTGCAATATTTTCTCCGCGAAGGAAAACTGATCGCCCTCACGACTTCGTTGCCGCTGTTTAAAAATTTTACCTCCGACGGCGCGACGAAAGAAGAACGTTAAGCGAAAAAACGTTTTTGAAAAAATCTGTTATACGACGTATTTCGCCGTTAACTTCAACAAAGCGGAAAAACAATCGGAAAGCGCCCTGACTTCTTCCGCCGTAAGCCTTTCCGCGCCTGAAAATGCGGAAAGGCTTTCTTCCAATCTTTGCGTTTCCAGCCGATCGCTGAGGGACAGTTCGCTTTTTTTCAGTTTTTTAAGCAACCCGTGCGCGTGCGCGAGTTCTATGTGCGCCTCTTCGTACTTTTCCTCTTCGACGTTTTGCGCGTCCGCCGCTTCCTTTTCCCTTGCGTTATTAACTTCGCTCTGTTGCGGCGCATGGGAATAACGATACGTATCCGCATTACTTTTTTGCGCCTGATACGCGCCCGAAGCCAAAGCGTTTTCGCGCAACTTATCGCGCACGTAGCCGTTCCCGCGTTCGGGCAGAACGTATTCCCGGCGCAGTTTCATCTGCTCGAAGCGACGGCGGCGCGCTTCCCTTTTTACGGCGAAGCGAGCATGACACAGATACGCCGCATACAACAGCGCGTATAAAAGATAAAGACTGATATAAAACGCCTTTTTATCCTGCGCGGAAAACGCGCCGCATACTCCGGCGGCAAATACGCCGACAAGCGCGAACGCGCCGCCGCAAAAAAAGAACGCGCTTGTTTTTCGCAAAAAACAGGCGAGAAAAAACGCAAAAAACGCGCCGCCGACCGAACACACGATAAGCGGATAAGGCAAAATCGCCTTTTCTACGCAGGAAAAAAAACGCATAACGCCACCTCTCCCGCTAAGTATTGCCCGCATTCCCTGTATTTTATACTTTCTTTTGCCGCGGAAGATAACACGCTTATATTTCCAACGAATAGCCGCGCGCCAGATTTAAAAGCGTACAGCGGATATTCTCCTCCTGAATTCCCGTAATTTTCGCCACCGCTTTGCGGTACAACAAAAGTTGCGGCGTATATTTTTCTCTAAGATCCGCCGCGTCGCGCATGGAATATTTATAATCGACGATATGCGCACGCCCCTCTTCTATCACCAGAAGATCCGCCGCGCCCTGAAACAGCGTGGTTTCTTCGCCGATAGTTCCGTACCGCGCCGGATCGGAAAAATACACGTCTTTCACGGGAAGAGCAACCAGAAAATTCGCTTCGCGCAGCACTCTGCCGCCGTTTTCCGCCCGCGTGACCCCGGCAAACACGGGATTGCTTAAAATTTTTACCAGCGTTTCCGTTTTTAAAAGCGCGTCGTACTCTTCCGATATCAATCCGGCCCCGCGCAGGCGTTTGCGCTCGATTTCCGCTTTTTCCGCCGCTACGCTTTCGCCCGCGCGCAGAAAAGAAAAATCGGCGTATTGCAAAAACGCATGATAGGCAAGCCCCGTCTTGCGCCGCAGTTCCGTCCGTTCCTTCCTATCTCGCCGTTCCGTTCTTTTTTCCGCGCCCGTTTTTTCTTTCTCTTCTCTTTCCGCGTCCCACAAAAGATCGTCCGCAAAAAACGAACCTTCGATCGTCGGGGAAGAAAACGCCGCTTCCGCCTGAGAAAGCAACGACGTGGCGGATTGCTTCACGGGGAGATTTTCGCCGCCTGTAAACGGATAAACGCGGGTGAGTTCGTCGTATATTTTCTGCGCCGTAACCTCGTCGAACGAGGCGCAGAATTCTTCTGCTTTACGCGCGCCGCCCGCCTCTTCGGCGCTTGTTTGCACAAGATATTTTTCAAACGCGCATCCGGGAATAAATTCCGCGTAACATCCGGCGTACGGCACGTTCATGGCGGGCGGCACTTTGCCGAACACCACGTGCAACGCGTATTTCGCGCGGGTGAGCGCCACGTAAAAAATATTCAACTCGTCCGCGCGTTCCTGTTCGCTCTTCTTTTCGAAAATGAGTTCCCGCAGAAGCGTTTCGCGTTGCACCCTTTTCTGCACGTCGTAAAACTTTGTAGCCGCGCCCAGCGTTTCATCCGTGACAAATTCTCCGCGGTCGTTTTTGCCGCGGAACGGATCGCATACGTCCGCCACGATTACAACGGGATATTCCAATCCCTTGGAATTGTGCATCGTCATCACGTGCACCACGTTTTCGCCCGCGTTCTGCGCGTATAACGTATTTCCTTTCATCAGTCTGAGTTTCGCTAAAAATTCGTGCACCGAAAGCGGCTGAGGATCGAGCGAAAGCGAAGAAAAATAATGCAGGCGTTTCAAACAGTCCTTTCCCGTTTTCCGCGCAAGCAACGCCGCTTCCATGCCCGTATCGGCAAAAAGCCGCGTTAATACCTCGTCCGCGCACGTTACCGCCGCAAGATCGCGCAAAAAGGCAAAGTAGTTAAAAAACGCGCGCAGTTTTTCGGCAAGTCCGTCCGCCCTTTCCGCCGCGTACGCTTTGCACGCGCCGCGGAAGAAGGGTTCGTCGGGGTAAGCGAGACGCACCTCGGCAAGTTCTTCCGCCGTAAAATTTCCGGCGGGCGAACACATCGCGCCGCACATCGGCACGTCCTGCTCCGCGTTGTCGATATAAGACAATATATCCGTAACCGCGCGGATTTCGGGATAATCGTCGAGGCAGACGGGCGACGAGGTGGCAAACGGGATATCCGCGAACGTAAACGCCGCCAGAATGCCCTGCGTCACCGCCTGACGGTTCCTGCGTATCAGCACGGCGATATCGCCGTAGCGCACGGGTTTTTCCACGCCTTCGTCGGCGTCGAAATACGTGGAGGCAAGTTCTTCCTTCACGATCCGCGCGATTTCGTCGCCCGTTTCGTTGCGCCCCGTCAGCGCTTTGAATTTTTCATCGTCCACCGACTTGCTGCGCCTGAATACGGAATATATGCCCGACGCCGCGGTTTTTTGTTTTTTCTCTTTGTTTACAAGATGAAAACGCACGCGTCCGTCCGTTTTATAGCGCGGCGCGCCCGACTGCATAACGCCTTCCGTCCTGTAATCGGAAAACGACGTTTCGCCGGTCATCGCCGCCGAAAAGATTTCGTTCACCGCGTTTAAAATAGCGGGAGCGCTGCGGAAATTGCAGTTCATCGAAAGAGAATGCGCCCCCTCTTCGTTGGCGAAAGTTTTACGCTTTTTGGCAAAATATTCCGAACGGCTGCCGCGAAAACCGTAAATCGCCTGTTTTACGTCGCCTACTAAAAACACGTTGTTTCCGCTTACGGCGGAAAGCAGTTCTTCCTGCACGGGGTTTACGTCCTGATACTCGTCCACAAACACGTACGGATACTTTTCCCGAATTTCGCCGCGCACCGCCTCGTCGGATAAAAGCGACAAGGCGATATGTTCCAAATCGTTGTAATCCAGCACGTTCCTCTCCCGCTTTTCCGCTTCGTATTCTTCTTCGAAAAGCAGCACGTATTTACCGAGCGCCGCCGCGATTTTTCCTGCGGCAAAATAATCTTCCAGCGCGTTCTGCCTTGCGGGGACGGCTTCCGCACGCTCGTGCAGCGCGTTAAACGCCTCCTTACATTCGGCAAGCGCCCCGGTATGTTCTTCAAAATCGGGAGGCAGATTCTTTGATTTTCTCTGTTTTTGTTTATACGTTTCTTTCGGCACGTCTTTCAGCGAAAAATAATCGGGCGTATTTTCAAAATCAGTAAACGCGGCAATAAGCGCCGTAGCGTTGTCGATGGATTGCCGCGCGTTTTCGCCTGCGTTGATCTTTTCGAAATAGACTTTTTCCTCTTCCGCGCGCAAGCGGTAATAACGGCATTTCTTTTTAAAATTTCGTAAAAGTTCCTCGCATACGCCGTTGAATTTTTCTTCCGTATACTCCGTGCCCCGTTGCAAAAACTCGCGGTAATTATACGTTTCGCGCAAAGAATCGTATGCGGAAACGATTGCGTTTTTCAGCGTATCGTCTTTTTTCTTGCGGAAAAACACGGAAAGCAACAACATGAAGTCGGGATCCGCCGAATCGTACGCTTTTTCAAACAGTGAAGAAAGCGCGCGCGCTTTCAATTCCTTGCCCGTAACGTCGTCCGAAGCGATTACGGTAAAATCTCCGCCCGTGCCCGCCGCGTAAAAATGCGTGCGTATCAGATTGGAACAAAACGAATGAATGGTGGAAAATTCCGCGTTCTGCGCCGCCGCAAGTTGACTTTTCAGCCGCGGCAACTCTTCTTCGGGCGTGCTTTCGTCGTTGATTGCGTTTACCAGCGCGCTTTTTAATTTGTCTTTCATCTGCTGCGCCGCTTTTTTGGTGAACGTCAGCGCCAGTATCTGCGATACGTCCGCGCCGTTTAAAATCAGGCGGACGATTTTTTCTATCATCACCGTGGTTTTGCCGCTGCCGGCGGAGGCGGATACTATCGTACGCCCTTTGGCTTCCAGCGCCGCGGTTTGTTCCCCGGTAAAATTATTCTTTCCCATCGCTTTCCTCTCCCCCGGTCGCGCCGATTCCGCCGCCCGTCTCTTCGGTAGTTCCGCCGCCCCCGCGCGCCTCGTTTTCTTCCCGTTGTTGCCGGACGATTGAGGCGATACGCTCAGGCGTAACGGTAAAATCGTCGACCCTGCACGCCGTTCTATCGGGGTGGAAGCCGCAAACGCCGCCGAACGAGCAGTAATCGCACGCATTTTTATGCGGCGAAACGCCGATAAATCCCTGCGCGATTTCCTTACGGGCGCCCGAAGAAACATATACGGAATAATCGATAAAATCGGAAAAGGTCAGCCGATCCATCGAATGCGTATTGCGCGTTTCGCCGTTTTTCGCGGCAAAAAATTCGCTTTTCGTTCCCTTTTCCCCCGACGCCATTACGGGGTCGCCCGCCGTAACGGCGTCGGCGTCTCCGCAGAAAAAGCCTTTCATCTGAAACGGCGCCGCGCCGTCTTCCGAGAAAGCGAGCGACGCGGGAAAATAAAACACGCCCGCGGGAATTTTATCGCCTTTCGCCGCCGTCATGTACAGTTGCAATTGAATTTTCCGCCCCGTATAATACGCGGACGCGCCGTCGTCGATCGCCCCCGTTTTATAATCCACGATACGCACGAAATCGTCCGTTTCGTCCACCCGGTCGATTTTGCCGCGGAAAAAAGACGTTTCCACGGTTTTTTCCGTCTCCGCCACGCGATACAGCGAGCCTTTCACCTGAGAAAACGCCGCCGCCGCCGCTTCCGCTCCTTCATCCAGCAGGCGCGACGCGGCATATTCGCCCGAACGGGTATCGGCCGCATAGCAATACGGCGGCTGTTTCAACAGTTCTTCGCCGATCTGCCGCGAATAACCCCTCGCCTCTTCTTCCGATTTCAGACAAGAAAAACGATCGGCTACGCGCTGTAACAACGCGTGTACGAAATTGCCCGAATCGGTTGCCATAACGCTTTGCTCTTCGCGCTCTTTCACGCCCAGCCCGTAACGCATAAAATGCTTGAACGGACAGGAAAAATACGTTTCCAGCGCGCTGGGCGATATCTTACCGCCGCGGAAAAACAGTTTCTCGCCGCAACTTATAAACCCCGTCTGCTCTTCGCTCTCTATTGCCGCCTGCGCCCAGGCGCCGCCCTCTTCGTATCGCGCCAGCGCCTGTTCCAACGAATTGCAACGTTCCGAATACCGCACTCCGTTTTTTTCGTTTCGCTCCCTTTCTTCGTACCAGCAAAGCCGTGCGGGCGCGGGCGCGGAACAGCGGTAGATAAAATCCTCGTCGCTCCACCCTTTCTGCACTTTCAAATCGCTGCCGTCCGTATTGCAGAACAAAGCCGAAACGTACCTGAGTACTTCGGATAACGCCGCCTCGGTGCCGTCGGAGGGCAACGCATACGAAAAATACGCGCCTTCCGTAAACGTACAGAGATTCAAAGCGGTATCTTCCCTGCCGCGCAGATTCACCTGTGCCACGGTAGGTTCCATTTTTGCCTTGACTTCGGCAAGTTTTTCTAATTCCCTGTCGGAAATCAGCGCCGTATCGGAAGTGGTTTTCGGCACGTTTTCGTTCATGCCGGCGGCAAACAGCACGCGGACTTTTTCGATGCGGCTTTCGTTGACGTCCCCCACGAAAACGGCGTCCGTCTTAACGGGAATCAACGAAATTTCCGTGGCGTCCAGCCCGTCGGAAAGTACGTTTTCGAATTCGGAAACGCTCATTTCTCTGCTTCCCAAAAGCGTTTCGCATTCGCAAAGCAATCTTTCTATCGCTTCGCTTATCTGCCCGAGATAGCCTTTCAGCGCAACGTCGTCTACGCGCTCCGTCATTTCTTTCAGGCGCGCTTCCGCGTCGGATATATTTATAATACCGCGAACCGCTTCGCAAAACTCCGCTGCTTTCGCCTGCCGCTTTATAAGCGATACAAGCGACAGCAGTTTTTCGCGCTTATCTCTCAGTTGTTCTTCGTTGTATTCGGGTGCGTTGTTTTTCTTTTTCCGAAAAGGTCCGTCGTCGCTTTCGCTCTGCACGCCGCCCCGCGCCGTCGCGCTTTTAATCTCCCGCTTTGCGCCGCCGCGGAAATTGGCGTATTTCAGCAGATAATTTCTGTATTCGTCCGCTTCGCCGAAAAACGGATTGGCAAGCACCGCGTCCACCGCCTCCGGCGACAATCCCGTTTTTACCGCTTCGAAACACGACAGCAAAAACGCAGAAAGCGGATGCGTTTTAAGCGAACGCTTCTCATCGAGAAAAAACGGAATTTTATACTGCGAAAACGCCTTTTTCACCGCGGGCGTATAGCCGTTGATGTCGGAAACAAGCACGGCAAAATCGCGATAGCGGAAAGACGGATCGCGCGACATACGCGATTTGATCGCCACGGCGATTTTTTCCGCCTCGTCGTTTTTATCTTCCGCTTCGAAAAGACAAACCGCGCCCGTGGGATATTTTTTTCTTCCGCGGGAAAACGCCGTTGGATTGAACAACCCTTTGCGCAATACTTCCGCCTCTTTTTCCAGCGGCACGCCCTTATCTTCCGCCCGTATTGTTCCGCTCGTTTTTTCGTATGGTTTATCGCCCGGTTCATCTTTCAATTTACCGTTTTCGCGCGTATATTCTTCGGCGGCTTTCAAAAAAGAAGAAAGGGCGCTGCCCGTATAGAAATCTTCGTTGCCGAAGCAGAATATTCCCGTGACGTTCCCGGCTCGGCAAAACGACGCTTTCAGCGTTTTCGCCGCCTGGGAAGTAAACGAACCGTAACAAAGAAAATAAACGTCGGCTCCGTCGAGTTCGCCCGTGGAGGTTAAATATTCGGGCAGCAGCGCGAGATATCCGCTTTCGTCCACATAGCCGTTTTGCTTTAAAAACGTTTCGTATTCCGCGTAAATTTCCGCAATATCCGAAATTTTATCCTTTAAAATACCGTTTTCCAGCCGTTCCGCGCCCGCTTTTAACGTTTCCGCGTCCACCGAGGAAGAAGCGGACTGCGCGATGGTTTCGAACAGACTTTTCGCCGTGCCGCGCGGCATGCCTCCGCGCGAAAATCGCTTTAACCTTCCCTCTTTTTGCAGGGCGGATACGATGCCGTCGATTACCATCACAGAACCCTGCTTGCTTAAAACGCGCCCGCGCGACTTCAACGCGCGCGCGTACGTGGTAACGTAAGAGCGGAACGAACCGCCGAGTTTCTGCGTCATCGCACGCTCCGCAATCAGCGTAAGTCTGTCCTCGCAAAAAACGATATTACGCCGCGCGGCGTTTTGCTTTTCGCTCTCCGCCACGCTCTGCGCCATTATCTCCATACATTCGGATAGGGTATACGCCCCGATCGCACGTATCATATTAACCGTTTCTCCTTATTTTCCCGCGCGCCGATT
The DNA here is from genome assembly GCA_028720205.1 of Clostridia bacterium. Classification (GTDB taxonomy): domain Bacteria; phylum Bacillota; class Clostridia; order Christensenellales; family Borkfalkiaceae; genus Scatosoma. The sequence goes on along the minus strand of JAQYLE010000028.1, from coordinate 27,313 downwards.
TCTACGGCTTTTTATGCCCTGCCGCCCGCCTTTTTTATATTATATCACATCGTAAGGCAAAACCGGTAAAAATTTCAGTAATTTTTCACAATAAATTAAAAAGAAATCCTCGTTTTATTTTTACAAAACATAAAAAACATGGTATAATAGACGGGTAAAACGTTTGAATAACGGAGAAAATACTGCATTATGAACAAAAAAACAATCTGCGCGTCCCTCGCGCTTGCCTGTTGCCTGCCGTTTGCGGCTTGTTCTCAGGCGCAACCCACCTCTTTTAACGCAAAATGGCGGAAAATGACGATGCAACCTTCCGAAACGGTAGATTTCACCGGCACGGAAATCGTTGTTTACGACGTATCCTTCGAAAGCGGAGAAAATTCTTCCTATTCGGTAAATTATCCCGGAGGAGGAACGTATACCACCCGCTTATCTGCCAAAGACGGTAAATATCTGTACGAAACGCGGCTGGATATCGGCGTACAGTATACCTGCGCGGGCGAAACAAGCGAGATATTCAACGATTTCGTACAATCTTCCGTAACTTTCGAAAGCACGCAGAACGGGTTACGCCCCGTCCGATCGGAAAAAACTTCCGCCGCGCACGTGCCCGTTACCGCTTCCCCCTCTACGCTGCAAGGGGAAAACGCTTGCTATTCCGCTTATTACACGCGTATTACCACAGATTATTCCGTAAACAAATGCACGACGGAATATTTCGCGGACGCTTCGTTTGAAACCGCGCACGATACGTATAAAACGCAGGAGCGCTCCTTTGAACCGGACGACAAATTCTCTCTGATCGACAACGAGGAACTGTTGTTTGCCGTTCGAGGCATCGAAGGCACTTCGACAAATACCGTATACGTATACAACACCTCGGCGGGAAAATTGCAGAAAGTGCAGATTTCGCAATCTTCAAAAGAATCCACCGACTTCGATTTCGCTATCGCAGGCAGAGAGAGCGAAGGCACAACGCATAAAGGCGTTTCGTATGTGCCCTTTACCGTTGCCATAAGCGATACCAACCCCGGTTCTTCGCAAAAATTATGGGTGGCGGCAACAACGGATACCGACAATAACGAATACCGGAACGTGATTTTAAAAATGGAAGCGCCCCTTTCCTTTAACCTCGGCACGCTGATTTACAAACTGAAATCGGCAGACTTCCTGGACGATTAACGCGGCGTATTCCGCTTGATTCCGTTTGTTTTTCCTCAAAACTCTTATATTGTACGCCGCAGTTTTAAAGATTGCGGCGTTTTGTTTTGTGTAAAAACGGGGCGCGGCTCGCTTGCCGTACCCCGTTGAACGGTTTGTTTTTAACCGACTTTCACCTTACTTATAGCCGAAAATTCTGCCGTTTTCGCCGCCGCGATATCAGAATAACCCCGTAATTTTTCCGTCCTCGGTAACGTCGATGTTTTCCGCGGCGGGAACTTTGGGCAGACCGGGCATGGTGATGATATCGCCCGTCTGCGCCACGATAAATCCTGCCCCCGCGGATACCTTCACGTTTTTCACCGTAACGGTGAAACCGCTCGGCGCGCCGAGTTTTTTGGGATCGTCGGAAAAACTGTACTGCGTTTTCGCCATACATACGGGCAGATTGGTAAATCCGAGTTCTTTCAGGCGGGCAAGTTGCTTTTCCGCCTGCGCGGTAAACGTAACGTCCGTTCCGCCGTACACCTTTTGCACCACGGCGCGGATTTTCTCTTCCGGCGGCAAAGACAGATCGTACGCGAACGAAAAACGGTTTTCTTCCCCGCTTTCCGCCAGCCGCACCACTTCTTCCGCAAGAGCCGCGCCCCCTTTGCCGCCTTGCGCCCACACGTCGGAAAGAACGGCGTTCACGCCGAGTTCCGCGCACTTTTTCATGACCAGCGCGATTTCCGCCTCGGTGTCCGTAGGAAAACGGTTGAGCGCCGCAACGCACGGCAAGCCGTAAACTTCTTTTACGTTCTTCACGTGGCGCAACAAATTGGGAAGCCCTCTTTCCAGCGCCGACAAATCCTCTTTGTTGAGTTCGCTTTTCGCCGCGCCTCCGTGCATTTTCAGAGCGCGAACCGTCGCTACCACCACCGCCACGTCGGGGCGCAGTCCCGCCTGACGGCATTTGATATCGAAGAATTTTTCCGCGCCGAGATCTGCGCCGAATCCCGCTTCCGTTACGGTATATTCCGCCGATTTCAGCGCCGCTTTGGTGGCGATAACGGAATTGCAGCCGTGCGCGATATTGGCGAACGGACCGCCGTGTACAAAAGCGGGCGTGCCTTCCAGCGTCTGCACCAGATTGGGCTGTAACGCGTCTTTTAAAAGCGCCGTCATCGCGCCCACGGCGTTGAGTTCGCCCGCCGTAACGGGACGGTCGTCGTAAGTATACCCTATCACCATGCGCGAAAGCCGCGCTTTTAAATCGGCAGCCGATTCGGCAAGGCAGAACACCGCCATCACTTCGGAAGCCACGGTGATATCGAAGCCGTCTTCACGCGGAACGCCGTTCGTCTTGCCGCCGAGTCCGTCCGTTACGAAACGCAATTGTCTGTCGTTCATATCCACGCACCGCCGCCAGGTTATTCTGCGCGGATCGATACCGAGCGCGTTGCCTTGATAAATATGATTGTCGATCATTGCCGCCAACAGATTGTTCGCCGCGCCGATCGCGTGGAAGTCGCCCGTAAAATGCAGGTTGATATCCTCCATGGGCACAACCTGCGCGTATCCGCCGCCCGTCGCGCCCCCCTTCACGCCGAATACGGGGCCGAGCGAGGGTTCGCGCAGCGCCACAACCGCTTTTTTGCCGATTAAATTCAACGCGTCGGCAAGCCCTATGGTAGTGGTGGTTTTCCCTTCGCCTGCGGGCGTGGGCGTAATCGCCGTAACCAGAATAAGTTTTCCGTTCTTCTTTTTCTTATTGCAAACGTCGGCATAATTCACTTTGGCTTTGTACTTGCCGTACGGTTCAAGCGATTCTTCGCCGATGCCCGCTTTCGCCGCGATTTGCGCTATCGGCTTCAATTTTGCCGCCCGCGCGATTTCTATATCCGTTAAATACGCCATATTCTCCGCTCCTTTATCGTATCGTTTTTTTGATTCCGCGCGTTTTCATCTGAAATACCGCACGGCGGATTCAAACAGTTTCATATCGTAGTTTCCGGGAACGTTTTTATACAGTCCCGCGCCCTTTCTTTCCGCATGCCCCATTTTGCCGAACACTCTGCCGTCGGGCGATAAAATTCCCTCGATCGCCGCGGCGCTGCCGTTGGGGTTGAAGCGCACGTTTAACGAAGGCTCGCCGTTATCGTCTACATATTGCGTCATAATCTGCCCGTTCTTCGCAAGCGTTTCAATCAGCGCGTCGCTTGCGACGAATTTCCCCTCGCCGTGGGAAACGGGTACGGAGAACACGTCGCCCGCGCGCACGGCGGAAAGCCAGGGCGATTTTTCCGAACAAACGCGCACGCGCACGATTTTCGATTGATGCCGCGCGATATCGTTATACGTAAGCGTAGGGCAGGTTTCGTCCGTTTCGATAATTTTTCCGTACGGCACCAGGCCGAGTTTGATAAGCGCCTGAAAGCCGTTGCATATGCCGCCCATCAGTCCGTCGCGCTTATTTAAAAGCGCTTCGATCTGCTCTTTCACCGCGCCGTTTCTGAAAAACGCCGTAATGAATTTACCCGAGCCGTCCGGCTCGTCGCCGCCCGAAAAGCCGCCGGGTATAAACACGATCTGACTGTTAGCGCATCGCTTTGCGAATTCTTCCACGGAACGGGAAACGTCGCCTGAGGTCTGGTTGCGTACCACAAAGATTTCCGCCGCCGCGCCCGCGTCCTCAAACGCCTTTGCCGTATCGAATTCGCAGTTTGTGCCGGGAAACACGGGGATCAGCACTTTCGGTTTCGCCGTTTTCACGGCGCACGCCGCCGCGCTTTTGCCCGTATACGTATACGTTTTTACCTCGCCTTCCGGCGCGGGAATATTGCAGGGATATACGCTTTCCAATTTATCTTCGTAAATTTTCCGCAACGTTTCAAGCGAAACGCTTTCGTTTTTATATGATATCTCCGCCGCCTCGGTGGTTCTGCCGAGCGGTACGCCCGCCTCCGCCGTATCTTCGAATTCCAATACGAACGCACCGTAATTATAGCCGAAAACGTCCTTTTTGTCAACGGAAGAATCGTAAGCAAACCCGATTCCGTTGCCGAAACACGCTTTCATCACGCCTTCCGCTACGCCGCCGTATACGGGCGTATATGCCGAAACGGCTTTTTTCTCGCGCAGGAGCCTTTCCGTAAGGCGGAAATTACGTATCAGCGACGCGGGAACGGGCAAACCGTTTTTATCGTATTCCGGCTTTAACAGCGTTACGATACGTCCCGCTTTTTTAAATTCAGGCGAAACGGCGTTCTGCGCTTTGCCCACGGTAACCGCGAAAGATACGAACGTGGGCGGAACGTCGATATGCTCGAACGTGCCGCTCATCGAATCTTTGCCGCCGATCGCCGCGCAGCCTAGATCGATCTGCGCCCTGAACGCGCCGAGCAGGGCGGCAAGCGGCTGCCCCCAGCGCCCGGCGTCGCGCCCCGTACGGCAGAAATATTCCTGAAACGTAAGGTATACGTCCTGAAACGGCGCGCCGCTCGCTACAAGTTTGGAAACGCTTTCCACCACCGCCAGATACGCGCCGTGATACGGGCTTTTTTCCGCGATATACGGGTTGCCGCCCCACGACATAAACGAAGCGGTATCCGTGCGTCCCTTTTCCACCGATATCAGATGCGCCATCGCCTGCGGCGGCGTCGCCTGATTTTTTCCGCCGAACGGCATAAGCACCGTGCCCGCGCCGATTGTGGAATCGAAACGTTCGGCAAGTCCGCGCTTGGAACAAACGTTTAAATCGGCGGCAAGCGCGCGGTAACCTTCCGCAAAACTTTCGGGCAGCGATTTATCGAAATTTTTTGCTTTCGCGGGAGCGGCGCAGGCGTGTTTTTCCGCGCCGTTGGAATTTAAAAATTCCCTCGAAACGTCCACAATCGTATCCCCTTGCCATTTCATAACGAGGCGGGGCGCCCGGGTAACTTCCGCAACCACGGCGGCTTCCAGATTTTCCGCGTTTGCCAAAGCGATGAATTCTTCCGCTTTATCTTTTTCCACAACCACCGCCATGCGTTCCTGTGATTCGGATATGGCAAGTTCCGTGCCGTCCAGCCCCTCGTATTTTTTCTTTACCTTATCGAGGTTGACTTCTATGCCGTCGGCAAGTTCGCCGATCGCCACCGAAACGCCGCCCGCGCCGAAATCGTTGCAGCGCTTAATCAGGCGAGTCGCCCGTTCGTTTCGGAACAAACGTTGCAGTTTTCTCTCTTCGGGCGCGTTGCCTTTCTGTACTTCCGCGCCGCAGGAAGAGAGAGAGCCGAGCGTGTGCGATTTGGAAGATCCCGTCGCGCCGCCGCAACCGTCCCTGCCCGTTCTGCCGCCGACCAGAATAATTTTATCGCCCGCCGCAGGCTGTTCGCGCCGCACGTTTTTCGCGGGCGCGGCGGCAATCACCGCGCCGATTTCCAGGCGCTTGGCAAGATATCCTTCGTGATATATTTCGTCTACCTGACCCGTGGCAAGCCCGATCTGATTGCCGTAAGAAGAATACCCCGCCGCCGCCGTGGTGACGATTTTACGCTGAGGCAGTTTGCCTTTCATCGTATCTTTTACGGGCGCAAGAGGATTCGCGGCGCCCGTAACGCGCATTGCCGCGTATACGTAACTCCTGCCCGAAAGCGGATCGCGTATCGCCCCGCCGATACAGGTCGCCGCGCCGCCGAACGGCTCGATTTCCGTGGGATGGTTGTGCGTTTCGTTTTTGAACAAAAGCAACCAGTCCTCGTCCGTGCCGTTTACGTTCACCTTGATTTTTACGGTGCAGGCGTTGATTTCTTCCGATTCGTCCACTTTGTTTAAAAGTCCGCGCCGCTTCAGTTCCTTCGCCGCTATCGTTGCCAGATCCATCAGCGTGACGGGCTTTTTGCGATTCAGATTCTTTCGCACCGCCAGATATTCGTCGTACGCTTCCTGCAAAAAATCGTCTTCGAACGACGCGGAATCGAGCGTGGTTAAAAACGTGGTATGGCGGCAATGATCCGACCAATAGGTATCGATCATACGAATTTCCGTAAGCGTTGGTTCGCGCCCTTCCGTTAGAAAATAGTCCCTGCAAAACATCACGTCGTCCGCGTCCATGGCAAGTGCGTATCGATTCACGAACTCCTCCGCGCCCTCTTTCGTTAACGAAAGAAAACCGGTTACGGTTTGCACTTTCGCGGGGACGGGCGCGTTGAGTTGCAGCGTTTCCGGCTTATCAAACCCCGCCTCCCGGCTTTCCACGGGATTGATAACGTATTTTTTGATCGCCTCGAATTCTTCGCTTGTAACGGTTCCGTACACGGCGTAAATTTTCGCGGTGCGCACGATAGGACGATCTTTCTGCGAAATGAGTTGTACGCATTGCGCCGCGGAATCCGCGCGCTGATCGAACTGACCGGGCAGATATTCCACAGCAAAAGCCTTTGCGCCGCTCACGTCGATTTCTTCTGTCGCCGCGTCCATCTGCGGTTCGGAAAACACCGTTTTTACGCAATAGTCAAACAGCGTTTTTTCCATGCCCTCCGCGTCGTAACGGTTGATGACACGGATATTTTGCACGCCGCCGATTTCAAGAAATTCTCTTACCTCGCTTAACAGGGCTTGCGCCTCGTGATCGAATCCGCGCTTTTTTTCTACAAAAATTCTGTAAACCATTTTTCTGTTTTCTCCGATGTTTTCTGCCTCCGCGCCGGCGATGCGGTGATTGCCGGGCGTTATCTTCCCTGATTTCCGATACGGGGAAGCGCTTTCAACGCGCGTTCGCCGATATCCCGCCGCATATAGGCGTTTTCAAAGCGTATTTTCTCCGCTAAGGCGTATGCGTTTTTTACAGCGTCCTGCAACGTATCCGCCGCCGCCACAACGCCGAGAACGCGCCCGCCGCTCGTTTTCAGCGCGCCGCCTTCTCTTTTTGCTCCCGCTACGTAAATATACTCGTTTTCGCCCGTTTGCGGAAGCGTAATTTGGTAGCCCGTCTGATATTTTACGGGATAGCCGCGCGAAGCGAGCACCACGCAACAGGTCGCGCCCGAAGAAAAGCGCACGTCCTCCGCTCTGAGCCGCTTTTCGCGTACGGCAAGCATGATTTCCAGCAAGTCGCTTTTCAATAACGGCAACACCGCCTGCGTTTCGGGGTCGCCGAAGCGGCAGTTGTATTCGATAACTTTCGGTCCGTCTTTCGTAAGCATCAGCCCGAAATATAAACAACCGCTAAACGGTCTGCCTTCCGCTTTCATCGCGCGCACGGTGGGCAGAAAAATTTTTTCCATACATTCCTTTGCCGTTTCTTCCGTGTAATACGGGTTAGGCGCAACCGCGCCCATGCCGCCCGTATTCAATCCTTTGTCGCCGTCCTCCGCGCGCTTGTGATCCATCGCCGATACCATAGGCACTACCGTTTCTCCGTCGGTAAACGAAAGAACCGAAACTTCCGGTCCGCTTAAAAACTCCTCCACAAGAATGCGGCTGCCGCTTTCGCCGAACGCCTTTTCGCACATCATTTTATTTACGGCGTCTTTCGCCTCTTCAAACGTGGCGGCGATGATGACGCCCTTGCCCAAAGCCAGCCCGTCCGCCTTTATCACTGCGGGATACGGCGCGGTTTTTAAATAATCGATCGCCTCTTCCGCCGAAGTAAACGTTTCGCTCGCCGCCGTGGGAATACCGTATTTTTTCATCAGATTTTTCGAAAAAACTTTGCTTCCTTCGATAATCGCCGCGTTCTTTCTCGGGCCGAAACAGGGAATTCCCCTTTCTTCCAGCAAATCCACGCACCCCATAACCAGCGGATCGTCCGGCGCCACTACGGCAAAATCCACTTTTTTTTGCTCGGCAAAGCGCACGATGCCTTGCAGATCCGTCGCTTTGACGGGCTCGCATTCCGCGTCGCTCTCTATGCCGCCGTTACCGGGAAGAACGTAAATTTTTTCCGCCTTTTTACTCTCTTTCAGTTTTTTTACGATGGCGTGTTCTCTTCCGCCGCCGCCTACCACTAAAATATTCATAACGCTTTTTTCCTTTTTTTCGCCTTGCGCCGAACGTTTTTATTAACGCCCGTACAAAGATTTCCCGACCGTATGCCTTTTTCCGACTCAATGGTGGAACAATCTGAGCCCCGTAAACGCCATTGTCATGCCATAGCGATCCGCCGCCTCTATCACCAGGTCGTCGCGCACGGAACCGCCCGGTTCGGCAACGAAGCGTACGCCGCTTTTATACGCCCGTTCGATATTGTCGGAAAAAGGGAAAAACGCGTCGCTGCCCAGCGAAACGCCGTCCACCGTTTTTAAGTACGCTTTTCGCTCCTCTTTCGTGAACGGCTCCGGACGTACGGCGAAGTAGTTCCGCCATACGTTATCGCCCAGCACCGTTTCGCTCTCATCGGAAAGGTACAGATCGATAATATTGTTTTTTTCCGGTCTGCCAACGCCCTCGGCAAACTGCAACGAAAGCGTTTTTTCATGCTGCCGCAGATGCCATAAATCCGCTTTCTGCGCCGCAAGGCGCGTGCAGTGAATACGCGACTGCTGCCCGGCGCCGACGCCTATCGCCTGCCCGTCTTTGGCAAAGCACACCGAATTGGACTGCGTATATTTCAGCGTGATTAACGAAACGATAAGATCCACCGCGTTTTCATCGGGAATTTCTTTGTTTTTCGTAACCACGTTTTTTAAAAGTCCGCCGTTTATTTTACTGTTATTTCTGCCCTGCTCGAACGTGACGCCGAACACCAGCTTGCGCTCGGTTTCTTCGGGAACGTACGCGGGATCGATCCGCACGATATTGTAATTTCCCTTGCGCTTGGTTTTTAAAAGTTCCAGCGCCTCGGGCGCATATGCGGGCGCGATGACGCCGTCGGATACTTCCCGCGCGATAATCTTCGCCGTGGTTAAATCGCACTCGTCGGAAAGGGCGATCCAGTCGCCGAACGACGACATTCTGTCCGTGCCTCTCGCGCGGGCGTATGCGCAGGCGAGCGGAGATAAATCCAGCCCTTCGATATCGTCGACGAAACACGATTTTTTCAGCGCGGGCGAAAGAACTTTTCCCACCGCAGCCGACGTGGGCGAAACGTGCTTGAAACTCGTTGCCGCCGCCATGCCCGTGGCTTCTTTTAATTCTTTTACGAGTTGCCACGAATTGAGCGCGTCTAAAAAATTGATGTATCCCGGTTTGCCGCAGAGAATTTCAATGGGCAATTCGCCGCCGTCCGACATATAGATACGCGCAGGTTTCTGATTGGGATTACACCCGTATTTCAACGAAAATTCTTTCATTTTTTCACCTCGTGCCGATTATAAATCACCTGTTCCGTTTCGCCGCTTGCAAGATCGACGCTGCGGCAGCAAAGCGCGATTTTATTTTCCTTATTCAGATTCTCCCAGATTTCTTTCGCAAACGCCGTTACGTCGTTCGGAATCCGCACCGTTTCGGGCTCTCCCTCAAACGCGGGCAGAGGATTGCCGTTTGTTACGTACGTGTGAATGAAATGCCCCGCGCCCGGTATCGGCTCGTACGAAAAAAAATAGCGGTTGCACGTTTCGCCTTTGCCGTCCGCGCACTTTAAAATAGAAAGTTCGTACGAGAATTTTTCGTTCAGGTGCAAAATGCCGCTGATTCTGGGCGTAAAATTCGGCGCGTCCGGCTCGAACGAGCGCGTACCAAGCGCCTCGGCAAACGTTTTACCCGCCTTTACATATTCCGCTATCGTATCCGTCTGATCGCCGTTGGTTACGATCAGGTCGTTTTTTACGCGCTTTACGGGGGAATAGATTATCAACGAAGGATCTTCCACCTTGCTTTCGTCGAACGGATAAATCGTTACCGTTTCGCCCTGCGCTTTAAACACGCGGTTTCGGCTGTTTTCGCTTCTGCCCATAATGAAATAGGCGAATACGGCTTTTTTGCCGTCCTCCGATTTGCCTATCGCGATTCCGCGCCCCACGTAGGGATTGCCGTAAATTCTTTCTTTTATCGTCGGCGTTTGTTTTATCATGCCCTGCACCCCTTTTGTTTTTCTTTTTTTAATTTCGCGCATACTTTCTGCGCCGCGGCGGGAAGGATTTTCCACTCCGCTTCGCGCATCACACGTCGTTGCAGACTCTGCGGCGTATCGCTTTGTTTTATCCGCACCGCTTTTTGTAATATAATTTTTCCTCCGTCGGGAATCTCGTTTACGTAATGCACCGTTGCTCCCGTGATTTTTACACCGTAAGCAAGCGCCGCCTCGTGTACTTTCAAACCGTAAAACCCCTTGCCGCAAAAAGCGGGAATCAGCGAAGGGTGCACGTTGATGATCCGCCCTTCGTACGCGGAGGTGAATTCTTTGCTAAGCAACGATAAAAAGCCTGCCAGAATAATAAGTTCCGCGCCGTTATCCTCTAAAATACGCCGCATCTCCCTTTCGCGTTCCGCGCCGTTTAACATACGCGTTCTGTCTACGCAGAAAGTTTTTACGCGCGCTTTTTCCGCCCGTTGCAACGCATACGCGTCCGCTCTGTCCGAAAGGACGAGGCATATTTTCCCGTCGGGAATTCTTCCCGCTTCCTCCGCGTCGAGAAGCGCCTGCAAATTTGTACCGCCGCCCGAAACCAGCACGGCGATTTTTATTTTTTCCGCCGACGACGCAGACGTTTTTTCCGTGTTTTTGCTTTCGTTTTTCAGCATAAAACAACCCCGTCGTCGCTTTTGACGATTTCGCCTATCACGTAGGCGTTTTCGCCGTGCGAACGCAGTATTTCCAGCGCGCGCGGCGCGTCGTTTTTCGCTACGATCACGCTCATGCCCACGCCCATATTAAACGTGTTGAACATATCGCGTTCGGAAACGTTCCCCTCTTTTTGTATCAGACGGAAAATCGGCGGTACTTTCACCGTTTCTTTTTTTATTTTCACGCCCAATCCCTCGGGAATGGAACGGGGCATATTTTCGTAAAAGCCGCCGCCCGTTATATGCGAAACGCCTTTTACCTTTATTTCGTCAAACAGCGCCAGCATGGGCTTTACGTAAATTTTCGTAGGCGTCAGCAACGCCCCGGCAAGCGTTTTACCGCCGAGTTCTTCCACGGGCGCGTTCAAATCGCGCTTTTCCACGTCGAGCGCCTTTCTCACCAGAGAAAAGCCGTTGGAATGTACGCCGGAAGAGGGCAACGCTATCATTACGTCCCCTTCTTTCACCGCCGTTTTATCTATTACTTTGCTCCGCTCCACAATTCCCACGGAAAAGCCTGCCAGATCGTACTCGTCTTCAGGATAAAACCCCGGCATTTCCGCCGTTTCGCCGCCGATGAGCGCGCTGCCCGACTGCACGCAGCCTTCCGCCACGCCCGAAACGATTTCCGCAATTTTTTCGGGCACGTTTTTGCCGCACGCGATATAATCCAGAAAAAACAACGGCTTGGCGCCGCAACAAATTACGTCGTTCACGCACATCGCCACGCAGTCGATTCCCACCGTGTCGTGCTTGTTTGCCAGAAAGGCAAGTTTAAGTTTTGTGCCCACGCCGTCAGTCCCGGAAACCAGCACGGGGTTTTTATACCCGGTGAGGTCGAGAGGAAACAAGCCGCCGAAGCCGCCGATCGTCTCCGTGCCCGCCTGAATCGTGCGCGCCACGTGCTTTTTCATCAGTTCCACCGCTTTGTACCCCGCGGTGATGTCCACGCCCGCCTCCTTATAACTTTCAGAAAAACTTTTATTCATGGTTACTTTCTCCTCGCGTTCTTTCTTCCGCCTCGCGTTTGTATTTGGGGTTTTCGCTGATCTTTCTTTCAAAACGGTTTTTATCTGCCGCCACGGGTATCGCCGTGGGATATTCGCCGTTAAAACACGCCAGGCATAAATCTTCTCCGCTTCCTCCCGCAAGACGCTTCGCCTGCTCTACCGTAAGATAGCCCAGCGAATCCGCCCCGACAATTTCGGCTATTTCTTCCGTCGTGTGGCGACAGGCGATTAAATTTTCCCTGGAATCGATATCCGTGCCGTAATAACAGGGATTTAAAAAGGGCGGAGCGGAAGAGAGCAGATGCACTTCTTTCGCGCCGGCGTCGCGCAACAGCCGAACGATTCTCGCGCTTGTCGTGCCGCGCACGATGGAATCGTCTACCAGAATCACTCTCTTCCCTTCAATCGCCGATTTTACTACGTTGAGTTTGATACGCACTTTGTTCTCTCTGTTCTTTTGCGAGGGCGCGATGAACGTTCTGCCGATGTATTTATTCTTGATAAACCCTATCTCGTAGGGAATGCCCGATTTCTGCGAATATCCGAGCGCCGCGTCCAGCCCCGAATCGGGCACGCCCACCACCACGTCGGCTTGAATGGGATAACTTTCCGCAAGAAATTCCCCCGCTCTTTTTCTGGCGTCGTGCACCCAGCACCCGTCTATTTCCGAATCGGGACGGGCAAAATACAGGTATTCGAATACGCAGAAACGTTTTTTCCCTCCGCAATGCCTGCGGTCGCTGTATATGCCCTCTTTCGAAAACACCAGAACTTCGCCCGGCGCCACTTCGCGCACTTTCGTAGCGCCCACCGCGTCTAACGCGCACGATTCCGAAGCCACAACGTAAGCCCCGTCGGGCGTCGTGCCGTAGCAAAGCGGACGGAATCCGTATTTATCGCGCGCGGCTATCAGTTTGCTGCCCGACATCACCACTAACGAATAGGCGCCTTCCAATCTGTCCATGGCGTTTGCCACCGCGGATTCGATCGATCCCGTTTTCAACCGTTCCCGAATGATTACGTACGTGATGACTTCCGTATCGGACGTGGTATGAAATATACTGCCTTCGTTTTCGAGTTCCGAGCGCAGTTCGTACGAATTGACAAGATTTCCGTTGTGCGCCAGCGCCATATTGCCTTTCAGGTGATTTACCACCATCGGCTGAGCGTTGGTTCTTCCGCCGCCGCCCGTCGTGCCGTAACGCACGTGCCCTACGGCAATGTTACCCGTGCCTAAGCGTTCGAGTTCTTCGGGCGTAAACACGTCGTTTACCAGCCCCACGTCTTTATGCGCTTTAAATACGCCGTCGTCGTTCACCACGATACCCGCCGCTTCCTGACCGCGATGTTGCAACGCGAAAAGCCCGTAATAAACAACGGAAGCCACGTTGCTTTCTTTCGGCGAAAATACGCCGAATACTCCGCATTCTTCTTTGATTTTACGATTCATACGATTCCTTTTTTTCTTTCGGCTTTATCTCTTTAAAAAATCAGTTTCCGAAAACGCGGCGCATCATTTCGTTATACGCCTCTTCCACGCCGCCCATATCCCTGCGGAAACGATCTTTATCCAGTTTTTCGCCCGTTTTCGCGTCCCAGAAACGGCAGGTATCGGGGGAAATTTCATCCGCGAGCACTACCGTTCCGTCGGCAAGCCTGCCGAATTCCAGTTTGAAATCGATAAGTTTTACGCCGAGCGTTAAAAAATACGCTTTCAGCACTTCGTTCACCTTAAGCGCCATGGCTTTTATGGTTGCTATCTCCTCTTTCGTGGCAAGTTTCAGCGCCAAAGCGTGCGATTCGTTTAAAAGCGGATCGTGCAACTCGTCGTTTTTATACGAGAATTCAAAAGTGGGCTCGTCGAAAATTATCCCCTCTTCCACCCCGTAACGCTTGGCGAAAGAGCCGGCGGAAACATTGCGGACAATCACTTCCAACGGTATGATTTTCACTTTTTTCACCGCCGTTTCGCGATCGTTCAATTCCTGCACGTAATGGGTTTTTACCCCCTCTTTTTCCAACAGGCGCATTAGATAGTTAGACATACGGTTGTTCACCGCTCCTTTGCCCGCTATCGTGCCCTTTTTTAAACCGTCCAACGCCGTAGCGTCGTCTTTATAAGAAACGATTACTATCGAATCGTCGTCGGTTGCATATACCTTTTTGGCTTTGCCTTCGTAAAGTTGCTCCGTTTTTTTCATCGTGCGTACCCTCCGTTTTCTTTGTTAATATTTTACCGATGTAAAGCGTGCTTTTGTCGTAAAATTCGCGTCTTTTTCCAGCACGGCTTCTTCGTCCGCATTCCGTTTTTCGTCGAGTTTATTTTGCAAAACGCCGTCGGATACGGCAAGAATCTGCACGGCAAGCAGCGCGGCGTTCGTTCCGCCGCCGATCGCCACCGTCGCCACAGGGATACCCGAAGGCATCTGCACCGTGGAAAGCAATGCGTCTATGCCGTTTAAATCGGCGCTTTTACAAGGAATGCCTATGACGGGCAGCGTGGTTCGCGCCGCGATCGCCCCCGCAAGGTGCGCCGCCATGCCAGCCGCGGCGATAATCACGCCGAAACCTTTTTCGCGCGCCGTTTTAGCAAACTCCGCGGCGGCGTCGGGCGTGCGATGCGCCGAATATACGTGCGTTTCGTACGGCACGCCGAACGATTCCAGCGTTTCCACGGCTTTTTGCACTACGGGAAAATCGCTGTCGCTGCCCATAACGATGCCAACTTTTTTATCCATGATATACCTCCTGAAAAAATCAAAAAAGGCGCACTTACACCGCAATACGGATAAGTGTGCCCAGACGGTCGGCTTCGGAGAGCGTTTCGACTGTTCTCCTTAAAACAAACCTCCCGTTCCATTGCGTTCGCGCATTAACCGTCAGTAGCGGGAAGCGTTTATTCATGATTGTATTGTAACATATCAGACGCGTCTTGTCAAGCGTTTTAAATATTTTTCTTGCATGCGCCGTTACACGACCGATATTTTTTTCTGTCGTAATCAGAAGAAACTTTTCAAGGAAAATTTGATTTGTTTGAGATTATATAAATAAATCGTAATTTACTATTCGGGTTTTTTATCGAAATCAAGCGTTAAATCGTAATCGCCGAGTTTATGTACTTTAAAGCCGTTCTTCTTGTATTCTTCGTAATTAAACGCCTCTAATTCGTCGATGGCAAGTTTGTGGAATTCGTAAAAATTATGCCACCATTCCCAGCCGCTGCCCAAGGAATTAGAAAGATACGCGTCCGCTATATCGCACGCCGTCTGAGGCGCCACGTAAAACGCGCCCATTGCCAGAACGTTTACGCCGTTGCCCGTAATCGCTCTCGTTGCCGCAGGCAGACTTTCCACAACCCCGGCATGCACGTGAGGGCATTTGCTCGCCGCGATATGTATCCCCATGCCCGTGCCGCAAAATACCATCGCCCTTTCGTAATTTCCTTCCGATATCTCCGCGCCCACGCGCAGGCCTACGCGGTGAAACATCAGGTCGGTATCGTTCGGATCGCTGTCCTTCTTCACTCCTAAATCCAATATCTTCCAGCCCTTTTTCGTTAAGTGCTCCACAACTACTTCCTTTAAAGGAAATCCCGCAAAATCCGCGCCTACCACCAAGTACTTGTCTTTTATTGTTTTCATCATTTGTCTCCTTGTTTCATTCGGTAAGATCTCTATTTTCATCGGCAAACGCAAACGAATCGAATCGTCTGCACAACTTTGCCGCCGTGCGGAAGGCGGAAAGCGTCTTTTTCTTTAAACTCCGCCCTGTTGATACATGTTTATCAAGACCGTTCAAAAAATACGGGGATATTTTTGACGATTTTCCGTAAAGCGTTTTTTAATATCTCCATTTTTTCGTTCGACTGCGTTTCCGCACCGAAACTACAATACTCTTTTCCCAAAGACGCATATTTTGAAGAAGCGAGTATGTTGTATTTCAGCAATTCGACGCTTTTTATTCCATCTGCAAAACTCCCGATGATTTTTCCGAGCGCTTCCATATCCTCTTCGCCGTCGTTCACGCCGGGAATTACGGGAATACGTATCGTCGCCTCTTTCACGGTACTTGACATAATACGGATATTTTCTATAATTTTTTTGTTGTCGCCGCCGGTGTAACGCCGGTGTTTTTGCGGATCGGCGATTTTCAGATCGGCAAAAACGAAATCGACGAAAGGCAAAACTTTTTCCATATTTTTTTCGTCCGTAAAAAATGCGCTTTCAATCGCGGTATGAATCTTTTCCGCCCTGCATTTTTTTAACAGTGCGGCGCAAAAATCCGCCTGCAAAAGGCACTCTCCGCCGGATAAAGTGACGCCTCCGTCGCTCGCGGCATAGTAATGTCGGTCTTTTTTTATTTCCGCAAAGACTTCCTCCACCGACATTTCCTTGCCGCAAACCGATAAAGCGCCCGTCGGACAAATTTCGGCGCAACTGCCGCAACGACGACAATCTTTTCTGAAATACGTATGCTCTTTTCCGTTAAACCCATGGTGTTCCGGACAGACGGACGCGCACTTTCCGCAGCCGATACATTTCACCGGGGCATACAATATATCTTTTTTTCGGGAAAGCGCTTCGGGATTATGACACCATCGGCAACGCAAATTACAACCTTTAAAATAGACGACGGTTCTTATTCCTTTCCCGTCGTGCAGCGAGCCGCGGGATATGTTGGATATTAAAGCCGTTAAAGACATGTATGTTTCGTCCTGCCGATGATATGATCCTGCAAGTCCGCTCCTAAAAGATTGAATTTCTGGCTGAACCCGGATACGCGCACCGCAAGGTTGTTGTATTTTTCGGGATGACGCTTCGCGTCGATCAACGTCTCGGCGTCCACGGTATTGAACTGCACGTTGCTCAGTCCTTTTTTTCCGCTCGCGATTAAAATATCGGCGAGCGCGCCTATATTTCTGTCCGTAAACAGTTTCGGATCTACCTCTACGATAGCCGAAGTGGTGCCGGGCGTTCTTTTCGTGGGGAACTTCGCGATGGAATTGAGTACGGCGGTAAGTCCGTTAAAATCTCTGCCCTGCATCGGCGAAACGCTGTACGCAATAGGCTCGCCTTTTCTTCTGCCGTCGGGAGAAGCCGCGCTGGTTTTTCCGTGATCGATCATCCAGAGAAACGTAAACGGCTGTGCGTGAAACGAACGTCCGTATTTTTTTTCGAGTTTTTCCAACTCGTCGCATGCGTGATTGACAAGATCTACTGCGATCTGATCCACCTCGTCGATATCGTTGCCGAATTTCGATACTTTATTGATAAATTCCATTCGCACGCTTTCGTCGGCAAAATTGCTTTCAAGAATATCCTTGATCTCGCGCAACGTATACTTTTTCTCTTCGTAAACGAATTTTTTAATCACCAGCAAAGAATCCGCAAGATTGGGTATTCCGCCCAGCATAATCTGATAATAATCGTAAATCGCTCCTTTTTCGTTAAAATCGCGACCGCTTTCCAGGCACCCTTCCGTAAGCAGGGATTTATATGCCTTTGGCGCGATACAGGCGTCGCAGTATTTTTTTACCTGCGAACAGGTGACGTCCAGAATTTTATCCGCCTGTTTTATAACGGCATCGTAAAAACTCTGATAAGTAGTAAACAATTCTATCTCGCCCGTACAAACGCCCGGCGAAAATTCGGGATACGCCAGACTTCTCCCGTTTCCCAGAGTATATTCCATCGCTTTGAGGAAATTAGTCTCCCCGGTAACGGCGTGCGGATTGCTTTTACCCGGAATTACCGTTTCCACGCAACCGAGTTGCGTATAATTATAAGCGTCCTCCTCGGCAATTCCTTTCGACAATAATGCCGGTATCATCACGTCGTCGTTGAAGAAGAAGGGAATTCCTTTTTGCACGTGCCCCACTACTTCTAACGCGCGTTTCAGAAAGTCTTTTTCCGTAGCCTGCGAAAAACGCACGGAAAGGCAGCGGATAAAATCCAGACGTTCCGTAGCGTCAAGCATCATATACGAAAGTTCGTTTACCGCGCTCGTCCCGTCGGGATTCGTTCCGCCCACGCAGGATTGCTGTACGTCGTAATCGCGGTAGAGTTTCAGCCAAAGGCAGCAAATCAGTTCGAAAGCCTCGTCTTTGCCGATACGGCCCTCGTCGATATCTTTTTTATAATACGGATAGAAACATGCAAACAAACACTTAAAACCGTATTTGGATTATTTTACCATTCGCTTGACAAAACCCCGAAAAATATGATATAGTATATATACAAAATTATTTTCGGAGGGATAAAATGGTAAAAAGAAAAGAAGATACGCCGCAGAGGGTAGCCAATCGAAGGTACGAAGCCAGAAATAAAGAAAAGCGTCAGGCGGCAAGCGGTAATTTTCAGACGATGATACCGCGCGATTTATTCGTTGAAATCAATGCGTTTTTGAAAGATCGCAATATGACGAAGGTAGACTTCATTAAAAAGGCTTATGAAATGCTGAAATCCTCTACAAACAGCGGAACGCATTAGCCGATTCGGCTAATGCGCTTAACACCCCCGTAACGTCGGGAATAGATAAGGAGAAAGTTGTGTAAGGAATTCTTTCCGTTAGGAGTGCGGAACGGGAATATGAGAGATTGACCCATATAAATAACACAAAACCAAAAGGAGAATTGAAACAACAAAATCTATTACAGTCGGATGATTCCGTCGCTCTGCTGATAGAAAATATGCGAAGACAAAGCGAACTGTGCGAGCAGGTGCTTTCGGGATTGCCCGTATACAAAAACGTTCAACAAAGGAGTAAAGACCCGAAACATCGGAAATTTCTGAAATTCACCCAAAAGGAGATTTCAAAAATGCCGACAGCTTATAAAAACATCTTTGCGACGAACGACTTAATCGTCCACTACCGTCTGAAAACGGACGGCGTATACGAGGCGAGATTCCACAGAAGCGGAATCAACGTGGAAGTTTCGTCCAAAGATTTAACAAAACTCAAACAGAAATTTATCGAAAAACTCAATAACAAACCTTACGAAGAACCGAAGCCCAAAAAGCCGGAAATAAAGGTAAGAACTTTTGCGGAATATTCCGAAGAATGGTTGAAACTGAAAAAGGTAACGACGAAACCGTCAACTTATAAAGAATACGAGCGAATGTTGAACAGCGATTTGTTGCCCGCCTTCGGTTCTCAGCCCGTTACGGGAATAGACCGGAACGCATTGCAGAATTTTCTTCTGACCTACGTGGAACGCGGCGTAATGCGGACGGCGCATAAGTTATTTTTGCTTTTACGCTGCATCTTCGACGTAGTGGCGGAAGACTATACGATTCCCTCACCGATGAAAAAAGTAGTTGTGCCGAGTTACGAAACGAAAAAAGGCTCTGCATTTACTTACGGAGAAGAAAAAGAACTTGTCAGGTATTGCGTGGCAAATCTTGGAAAAGATACCTCTCACGCTCTGCTGGTGCTGTTATACACGGGACTGAGGCGGAGCGAACTTGCCAGCCTGAACGTAATCGACGGCACCTGGTTGGAATGCGAAACAAGCAAGGAAAAGAAAGGGAAAAACGTTGTAAAACGAAAAATCCCTTTCACGCCGATGATGAAACGCGTTTTGCCGTATATCGACTTTGAAAAGGCGAAAACGGTAAATCTGCACAGTTTACATACGGCGATGAAAAGGTTATTTCCCGGACACCACCTGCACGAACTGCGCTACACCTTTATCACCCGGGTAAAAGAATGCGGCGTTCACGGCGAGATTGTGATGATGTGGGACGGACACGAGGAAGACAAAACGATTCATTCTTCGAAAATCGACAGGGGATACACCGATTTTTCCGACGAATTCCAATTAAAGGAAGCCGCAAAAGTGGACTACTTAAAATGGAACGAAAACGAAGATTCCGCGTGTTGAAAAACCCCGTTTTACTCCCAAATTCACTCCCAAATCCACTCCCAAATCCACTCCCAAATTCAGGAAGTCAGTCAGATCAGCAAAAAAAACAAGACACTATATTTTGCGGCTTATATTTCAAAACCTACAACATATAGTGTCTTATGGCTGGGGTAGCTGGATTCGAACCCCTGAAGAGCCTAAAAAAAGCCTTTATTTTAAAGGGATTCAGCGATTTTTCGCCAATCTTTCGCCAAATTGTTTTCTTTTCGTCCTTTAAGTTCGTTGACCATTTTTCGAAAATCTTTTAAACAAAATCAATCTTTTAAATCTAAGACTTATGCCGTAAATTATTACCCTTTTGCGCCAAACGCCACCCCGCCCGATTAAATTCGGAACGACTAAAAAACGGCTTAGATTCAAGCAATCGGACATTTGAAGCCGTAGTGCTTACAACGACGTCCAATAAATCTATGGCAGAATATCCAACTAAAAATCTCGGATTACCTTTTTCTATTTGCTTTGCCACATCGGAAGAAGCAAACATATTCCAATATACCTTTGACTCGTATCCACAAGCCACTGCATACTTATTTGATTCGCTTTTGTATATCCTCAACGGACGGTAATTGTTTGCTTAATTCTTCGGGTAAAACACTACCGAATTTATATTCGCTAATACCCATAGGTTTGCTCATATCTTTCAAAGAATATTCTGCGACGAGATTATTTTTGCTTTTGCAAAGCAACAATCCGATCGTGGGATTGTCGGTTTCCTTTTTCAGTTCTCCGTCTACCGCCGAAAGATAAAAATTCAATTGCCCCGCATATTCGGGCTTGAAATCGCCTGTTTTTAGTTCTATTACAACGTAACAGCGAAGATTCAAATTGTAAAAAAGTAAGTCGATATAAAAATCGTCGCCGCCGACGGTCAGATGATACTGATTTCCGAGAAAGGCAAACCCCGTGCCGAGTTCAAGAAGAAGCGACGTAATTTCTTTTACGAGCGCTTTTTCTATATCCCTTTCGACCATATCTTCCTTAAACGGAATAAAATCGAACACATACGGATCTTTCATTGTTTGCACGGCGAGTTCGCTTTGCGCCGCGGGCAAAAGATTTTCAAAATTAGAAATCTTGTTGGCGATAACTTGCCGTTCATAAAGCCCGCTTTCGATCTGATGCACGAGTACGTTATGCGACCATCCGTTTTCAATGGTTTTCTTGATATACCACTCTCGTTTTTCCGAGCTTTTAACTTTTTCGATAATCGTAACATTGTGCGACCATGGAATTTGTGCAGATACCGTCTGCACAAATTGCTCGTCGTATTCTGCGGCAAATTTCGCCATGTATTTGAGATTGCGAACGGAATAGCCCGTAGAACTCGGGTATGCGATTTTTATATCTTTGGCAAGATTATCAATGAACTTGTTTCCCCAAGTTTTGTGTTCGTTGATAATGCTTCCTATATGATAATAAAGCAAAGTCAGTTCCTTGTTTATATGCAAAGCCGCACTATACTGCGCCTTCGATATTTCCGTTTTAATCGACTCGATTACGCCTAAGTATTGATTATCATTTATAAGCATATAACCACCTCAAACACAAAAACATATTTTTGTTTTTTTCAATTGATTATAGTATAGCATAAAAAGTTGACATTTTCAATCACTTTTACCGATTTGTAATATATTCTCCTTGACGATCTTATACTCAAAATTATAATGTTTGCAAGTATATTTAAGCGTATTTTCTTATTTTGTTAATTTTCTGAAAACCAAGTAAAATAAATTCGACAGCATTTATTATCGAATTTAAAGAAGAATAAACCATTCATTGATTTATTGCCTTTTCGGCTTTGTCTTTGTAGCACAGAAAAAAGCGAAAGTCAACGGGAAAAATCGTCGCTGAAAATTTATAATATCCTTAAAAGTCGAACTTTACAAAAAGTTCGGCTCTTTTTTTTATTTACGCAACGATTTTTCCTGTTTCGTTGACTTCCGGATTTGCGACTTTGATTTATACCGAATATTGCTTTTTTCGGTGCTACTGCATCTTTGCCGAAAGGCAAAATAAATTAAATCGGAGGTAATCCAATATGAAAAAAGAAGATTTACAAAACTTCAGAAAGTATTACTTGAACGAATTCGAGTATTACGACGGCGAGTGCTTTATCACTTTCAACATTGTCGGAATAAATATGGCACGAAACGAAATCACGGTTGCTATCAGTAACCGAGGCAGAATAAGCGTTTGCGCGTTCGACTTGAAAGCCGACGGCGATCGTCTTTATTTTGAGTACGGACCTATGTTTGAAAAAATCGACCTGGCGGACTTTGAAAACATAGAAACTTTTGAGGAGGCAGAGCAATGAAAAACGAAATCAATATTGTAATCGGTTCTTGGGGCAGTTATAACGAATGTAACGAACGCGCGTTAGGCTCGAAATGGATTTGTCTGAACGATTACAAAAATTGGGACGAAATCCTGGAAGAACTTAAAAAACAAGGCTTTGAACTTGACGGAATCGACGAAGAACTTTTCGTTCAGGACGTAGAGAACTTCCCGGCGAACGTCGGGAATTGGGATTACGTAAATCCGCAAACCTTATTTGAAACGCTTAAAAAGTCAGGCGTTTTAGACGATGACGACAAATACGAAAAAATGGAAATCTATTGCGATATCGAAGGCTATGCCGCTTGGGAAAGCCTTGTAGACAAATATGAAGAAAATTGGGACGACGATATTTACCTCTATCCCGACTTCGATTGGTACGATTTAGGCTATTACTTTCTGCACGAAGTGGATTGTATTGAAATCCCCGAACGTCTTGAAAATTTCATAGATTACAAGCGTTACGGCGAAGAATTCAGTTATGACGGTTTCCACGAATACGACGGCGGAATCGTTGAAATAAGAAGATAAAATTTACAAGGAGAAACCAAAAATGGAAAAAGTAAAACAAAAACAAGAGGCAATCGCAAGAATGAAACTGTTAAAACTGCACGAAAACGTTATTCGCGAGTTTGAAAAAGAAGGCATTGTAAATCTGTCTGAGAACGGCGGATTTTTATATTGGCTTAACGGTGACCAACAGGCGATCGTAGACGATTTTGAAAAAGAACACGGCGCCCTTGTATATCACGTTATACACAATTTCACGGAATTCGGCGAACTGTATGCCCTTCTTTACGTTTCAAAAGACGAAGACGAATGGGAGTACGACCGTGACGACCTTAAAGCCGGTTGCGCTCTCGCCTACGTAAAAAATATGGACGACGATTTCTGTTCCGAATTTGGCAGCATCGGCATTAAACCGCAGTTCGGCGGTCTGATCAGAACGGCATAAGGAGAATTTGTAAATGATGGTATATATCGTAAAATTTGATTGGTCCACGACGGACGCGGCAGACGTTGAGTTATTTGTCTACTCTACTTACGAAAAGGCATACGATAAATTCAAAAACCTCGTTCAGGCAGAATATAACCCCGATAATTCGTGGGTGGGCAACATTGACTTTGACGATAACGGAGAACCTAACGGGCACTATGAATTTTGGTGTGACGATAATAACTCCGGAGATTCCGAAGTCTATTGGCATATTGAAGATCAATGGGACTACAATATGCACTCTTTTGTTGATTTGTTAATTATGGAGGTCAATTAAAATGAAACCATTTAAAGCAATAGCTTATATTCAATCCCTCAATCTCGGCAAAATGAACTCTACCGAAATGGGAGAAATTACTGTTCTTGAAGAAATCGGCAACAATGCTTATAAAGTAAAAATCAATTCGAGCGGCGTGTTATGCGTCGCTCGTTTTAATTGGTTTAACGGCTCTTACTACGCCGATGACGTTTACGAAATTATAAAGGAGTAAATTACTATGACTACGCTCAAAGACTTGCAAAAATACTTGAATTACGAATTTTCGTCCGGTTGTTATACGGGCGAAGATTACAAGGTCTTTCAGACGAAATATATAAACTATCTGAAAGCCATATGCCGCAACAACCGTTGGAAGCTTGTAAACGTAGGCAAAAATCACTACTGCTTTTCGGCGTTTATCAAAGGCGGTACGGAAAACAAATACGTCTACATTTCTATCAGCGACGTGCGCTACTTTTCAAACGAATGGTATAAGCATATCCTTATCAGAACCGCAAAAAACGAAGTCGATTATCACGGCGGCTTTAATCAATACGCTTCGCTTGAAAGTTTGGAATGGAAAGTTGCAAAATTACTCGGCGAACTGCCTTTTTAGGAGGAAATGAAAATGAAACTGAATTTAGAAGCGAAAAACAAACAGGAAGAAATCATACTCGCCTTTTTACAGGCAAACGCGAGCGACGCTCTTGCAGAAAAAATCAACAACGGCACGCCGCTGACAAAAGACGGAAAAACGTTTACAAACAAAAAGACGCTTTCGGGGTTTATGAAATACGCCTGCGACGAAGCGAGAAAACTCGCCGAAAAAGGCGCGAACTGCGCGTGCGTGGAAGATTCCGTCGTGTTCGGTTGGGCGATACATTATTTTGAAGAAGATTCAATCGAAGGAACGCTTTACACCTTGGACGGCGAAATATACAAACCCGCGCCGAAAATAACGGCAACCCGACAAGCCCCTACCCCCGTCGTTTCGCCCGCAAAACCGCAAAACGTTCAATCGTCGCTGTTCGATATGCTTACGCAGCCGAGCGGTCAAAGCGAGCAAGCCGACGAAGAAAATCAAGACGAAACGGAGCCGCCGACGCAGGAAGATTTTCGCGAGGCGTTTGCCTCGATGCAAAATACAGTCGACGAAGAGACCGGCGAAATTCTTTCTTACGAGGAAATGCGCGGGTTTGACGGAGACGTAGAAGAACCGACTGATTTTACCGCAACGGAAAAAACGCTCATACAAAACGCCGAACCCTTACGCACGTCAGAAGAAGAAAAAGACTTTGCCAAAGCCTTCGATTCAGAAGCCGTCTGCAAACTGTACGATCTGCTCGGCGATTGCTTTATTTTAGTTTAACAAGGAGATAACTTTATGAAAATCGAAAAAATCAAACCGATTCCGAAATACATACTCAAAAAAATAGAAAAGGCGGACAAACTATACCGCCCCGTGTTCAGGGGTAACACCCGCTTTTATTCGTATCTTTCTAAAAACGACGGCGAACTTGTGCGCATATACGTCGCCGTAAAAGAGTACCGTAAACGGTTATACTATAAACAGATTGCCGTGCACGGCGTCCACTCGGACACGTGTTTTATCAAAGACGTCGCGTTTACCCCGCTTTCCGGTTATATCGTAGGCTGGTACAAAGAAGGGTTATCCCGTTACCCCAAATGGTATGAGGACGGCGAATGGGGCTTGCAATCCGACAGATATTTCGCACCTTTCGCGCCTATCGTCAACAGGGAGTACGTTTCTGCGTTTCCCGAATACAGATATTCCGCCGTGGACAAGTACCCGGGCATGGATTTATTGAAATACCTGCGTTTGTACGAAGAGTTTCCGCAAATCGAATACTTAACGAAACTCGGCTTGCACCGCCTCGCCTTTTCCAAACAGATATTGCGGCTTTGCGGAAAGGATAAACGGTTTTGCAAGTGGCTTGCGCGCAACAGGCAGGATTTTGCGCTATCTTCCGTCTACGTTCCCGCGGTGTTGCAGGCGTACAAGAAAAACAGACCTGTTTACGAGTTACAATCTTTTTACGTCGCTAAAATGCGTTTATGTAAAGACGAGGTTTTAAAACCGTTACGCGAACTTTTTAGGCGCGACCTTGAAAAGTTCCTGCTCTATTTAGAAAAACAGCGCGCAAACGCGCACGGTTATCTGGATTATTTCAACGCCTGTA
Source organism: Clostridia bacterium (assembly GCA_028720205.1). Classification (GTDB taxonomy): domain Bacteria; phylum Bacillota; class Clostridia; order Christensenellales; family Borkfalkiaceae; genus Scatosoma. The sequence goes on along the minus strand of JAQYLE010000028.1, from coordinate 1,743 downwards.
ATTACCTCGGTCTGGATATGACGGCGGACAAAAACCGCTATCCGCACGATTTCAAGCGCTGGCACGATATTCGTATCGACGAATACCATACCGCAAAAGCCCTGAAAGACGAAGAGGAACGTAAAGCGTTCTGTGCAGAATTTGCCGCCGTTGCCGAAAAGTATCTGGGGCTGGAATACGATAAAAAGTCCGTTTACGTGGCGGTTATCGCGCATCAGCCGTCCGATCTTGTAAGAGAAGGCGAGGCGCTGCACCACTGCGTAGGTCGAATGAATTACGACAGGAAATTCGTACGCGAAGAATCGCTGATTTTCTTTATCCGTCTGAAAGAATCCCCGGATATTCCGCTGGTTACGGTGGAATACTCTTTGTCGCAAAAACGCGTGCTGCAATGCTACGGCAAGCACGACAGCAAACCAAGCGACGACGTGCTTGACTTTGTAAATAAAAAATGGCTGCCGTATGCCAACAGAAAGTTAAAACGTATAACCGCGGCGTAAGAGCAAAATTATAAAAAGGAGTACAAAACTATGAGTAATTATTTCCGCATTACCGCTTATCACAAAGGTTTGAACGTTTGCCTGATTGCCGATTGCAACGGCAGATTTGAAAAGTTATGGCAGTTTTCCTCGTTCTTCGTAACGAAAGGTTTTGAAATAATCTCCGTATGCAAAGACGAAGAATTTACCTGCGGCAATATCCCGAAAGCCGATTATAACGCCGAACATATTTTAATACGCGCCTGCAACGTGGGTAAACCGAACGTTACGAAAAGTTTTATAGAAATTCGCGGCAAATCCTATCAGCCGCAGTTACGGAATTGAATCAGATCCAACAAATCGTTCACTCGTTTTACATTATCATTTGTTTTTTACTGTCAAAGGGGCGCAAGAATTTTTTCTTACGTCCCTGTTTTTATGTTTTCTTAAAATTGCCGGTATATTTCTTCCAGATTCATCTTACCGTAAACGATCCTGAGAATATCTATCCGACTGTCTGTTTCATCAATCTTGTAATACAGAAGATAATTGTCAATTACCAATCGGCGCACCGTTTTATCTGCCACCAGATCGTTTTGCACCAATACACCCCTTTCGGGAAAAGAACATAACGCGTCTATGTTTTCAAACACTTTTTTCCCGAATGATGCCGCCGCGCTTACGTTACATAAATCTTCGGAAATATATTGCAGTATATCTTCAAGCTCCCGACCTGCTTTTTCTGTAAAACGACATTTAAAAACCATATTTCGCCGCCAATTTCGCTTTTAACGTCTCTCCGTCGATTACCCTTCCGTTCTCTGAATCGGCAAGCCCTTCGTTTATCAATTTTGCTTCGTAAATTTTTCTCATCGTCTTTTCGTAATATTCTATATCCATTACTACAAGCTTACCGTAGCCGTTCTTCGTCACAAAAACCGGACCGTTTGCCTCCGCGCAACGTTTTTCTATTTCAACCGTGTTTTTCATATCTCTCATAGGAATTATCGTCATACTCTTCTTTCTCCTTGTGACTTTATTATATACTATATTCAGCCGCAAGTCAAGAGGTTATACGCTAAATTTTATAATTTATTTAATTGGTCTCAACGAAAAGTCAACGCTTTGTTCGGCAGCAATGCAGGAGTTCTCTTCCGAATTGTACTTTACGTTCAATTTTCTTTGGGCATTTTAGCGATGACTTCTTTGCTTACTTTGCCTATATAACAACCGTCGTCGTAACAGGAAAAATCGTCGAATAACA
>JAQYLE010000027.1 GCA_028720205.1 Clostridia bacterium | reverse complement strand
TTTGAACGTGACGGATTCGATTCCCGAAAGATCGCTTTCTCCCGTAAGCGTACCGAGTGAAATGCTCATTCCCTCTGCGTTATACGCGTCGGGATTTTCTTCCCACTTTTTAATATCGTCCAACCCGTCCACCGCCGTTGTATCGATTGCGTACTGCGTTGCGCCCTCGATCGGCTCGGAATCGGCGTTGATGAGGATATAAATTAAGAATACGTTATTTCCATCGGCAATTTCAACGGGAATATAATTTTCCGTACCGTTTTTAACAAATTCAAGCGAATAATCCACCGTAAGTTCGCCATCGGTTAAAACAGGGATACCGTTATCTGATATAAAAACGTTACGCTTATCGGTAACGGTATAGGCATAGGCTACCGTAGCAACGTCGATATACGATTTAACGTCGATCGTCGGCGTTTCTTTCGTAACCGAATACCGGAAGTCCGTAATTACGTAGTCTTTCCCGTCGCCTTTTCCTGCCGTAATATCTGAAACAAGCGCTTTCGCCGCATTTCTGGAAGACACCGATACGCCGCTCGTAAAATCTTCCGCATATCTGCCGTTAAGATTAATAACGATAGTATACCAGGTTTTTTCCTGCAATGCGCCGTCGATACTGCCGCCGATACGGTTGCCGGCAACATTCGTAACGTTGTTGTTTACGATATTCCCGTCTTTATCGTATACGGTAAGATAATCGCCGGGAACCGAATCGTATCCCGCCTGCCAATTGCTGGCTATATAGAATCCGTTTGCACCGATATATACGTGCTTATTGCAGACGTTGAGGAAATATCTCCTGGCGTTGCCGTCGGAAGCAGTACCGGCTTGTTCTAACATATAAAAATCAAAGGACATATACTGTTTTCCCGCGGCAAAGTCAGATTGCGCCTGCTCTTGCGTTAACAGTAAAACCGAGATATGATCGTCGTCGGGCAAAGTTTTCGCCGAAGCGATTTTCATATCTTCCTGCACGATATTGATCTTCAGTTCCACGGCTCTGTCGGCGAATTCGATATAGAAATCTTTTACTCCGTTCGTGCCCTGATACACATAAATATTATCCGCGTCCAGGCTGAGTTTTCCGTCTTCCACAACGGGTTTGCCGCTTTCGTCGGTTACAAACAGGGGGATCTTTTCGTCGCCAGCAAGATATGCGTCTACAACATCCGTGCCATACCCCAATTCCTCTACGTTTACCTTGCCCGCCTCGTCGTAACTGAAGGTATACGTTTTATCTACGACGGTAATTTTCTTTTCAGGTCCTTCATACTTGTAGATTTTACCGTTATCAACCGCTACGGAAATCTGCGGGCCCCGCAGGTTCATGAACTCCGTTACACCCTTATTTTCCAGATTAGACGCATTGAAATCGTTATCCGAGGTAAAAGTGAAATATATGTAATCATTCTTCACGATCCTTTTTGCAAAAACGGTATACGTTCCCGCAGAAAGCCCATTCAACTCAGTAGTAAAATCGAATATACTCTTTCCGTTTTGGTCGAACAGAACAAAGCTGTCGTTATCGTACCCCTTACTTACTACGTTATGCATGCCTGCAAACACGTAATTCTGCGTAACGACGGGATTATCCTGCGTTTCGCTCCACTTGCCGCAGTACAGCAACAACCCTCCGTCCTCATAATCCTCGCTGATAGAGAAGCTGAAACTTACCCACTGCCCTGCAAAGCTATCGGGATAATAGCAATAGCCGCCCGTGAGCGTACCCGTTGCAGTTTCTAACGCTACGGATTTTATTTCGATATTATTCTGCTCTTCATAAAGAATTACGTCCACCGTGCGCGCAATGCCGAAAATTCTACCCGTAATATCGGTAAAGCCGCTGGAAACGGCATATATAACGCCCTCGTCGTTTATCTGAACGACCTCTTCGTTTCCGGAACTCCACACAACTTCAGAATTATCGATTTCCTTGCCGTGTACGGTTAAACACACCTGCTTGCTGCCTCCCACCGAAAGAGGATATTCGGGTATGCGGATTTCAAGATTGTTTTCCGTAATGTACGTAACGTTAAAGATAAGAAGCCATGCTCCATCAACGGTAGAAAGCACTACCTCGTCCGCCTGCGTCATTCCGTCGGGATCGATAAGCGCCGGATTGATTTTCGCCTTGCCCCCTTCAAGCTGAATATTTCCGCTTCCGTCCGTCAAAACATAGTCTTCCGCGTCCTCGGTGTTATAATATACCGATTCAACTTCCGCCGCCGTAAGTTTGAATTTAGAAAAATCAATCAGCCAATCGGAAGAATCCGCCCCGTAATACAGCGTTTTACCCGTTTCGACTTCCAGCTTTTGTACGGTTACAAAAACGTTTACTTTATATTCTTTATGTTCGTATTCGCACCTGACTTCAACGATCGCCTTACCGTTTGAAACCGGGGTTACCGTACCGTCGGCGGCAACCGCGGCAACGTCGGTTTTGCTTGAAACGTACGTGATTTGCGCGTCGGGAATCACGCCGTCTTTATCAGAAAATTTCGCCTCGATTTTCTGCGAAACGACGCCGGAATTTTCGTATTTTTTCAAATTGAGCACAACGTTATCCGAACTTAAAAGTTCCAATTTGTATTTATCCGTAACGGTAATCTCCGATTCCGCTTTCACGGTTTTTCCGTAATACTCGGCAGAAGCCACCACTTTCGCGGTACCCGCTTTTAAGCCTTTAATCGAGGCGCTTTTGCCGGATTCCGTCAGCTCTACAATATTCCCGTCGTTCACTTCCCAAAAAATCTCTGCATTGATAGGCTCGCCTTTTAACGATAAGTTGGCGTTTAACGTGACGCTTTCCTCTGTCAGCATGGCTACCGTCGTTTTATCCATCGTCAACGTAAGCGTTTCCGTATTCGGCTCAACGGTAACGGTGCAGGACGCAGATTCGTTCGCTACCGAAGCGACCACCGTAGTACTGCCTTCCGCAATCGCCGTTAAAACGCCGTCCGATACGGTAACGACGGAAGTATTATTCGAATTCCATTCAATCGCTTCCGTTGTTCCCGTTGCCGTAGCCGTAATCGTAGCCGTATTTCCTTCGATCATCGTAATCGAACTACGGTCGAGCGATATGGTTATCTGCGAATCGTCCTGCCCGCCTCCGCAGGCCGCGGCAAACATCAGCGATATGCTCGCCACGGTTAAAGCCGCAGCCGTTGCAAATTTTCTTCTTTTAAACATCCTTTTTTTCCTCCCAATGATAAATATATTTTTTTGATTTTAGCTGTTTTTTTTACACACGGGTTTAACTATTTGTATCCACCACCGTTACCGTTACCGAACCGCTCAACAGCACGCCGTGATAAACGGCAGATACGTATACCGTGGTTACCCCTGCCGAAACGCCCGTAATCCGTCCCTCAGAAACCGTTGCGATACTTTCGTTTTCGCACGTCCACGAAAACTCGGAATAATCTGTGCGTTCTCCGTTGAACCATACCTCTGCAAATACCGTCACGTTACCGCCCACACGGGGTTTTGCGTCCGTTTGCGTAAGCTTCAGGCAGGGAAAGCTTTCGTTTTCCGTTACCGTAACTTTACAAATAGCTTTTTGCCCCGCAACAACAGCGGAAACTTCCGCTGCGCCAACGGATATCCCCGTAACCTTCCCGTTCTCAACCGTAACCACGTTTTCGTCCGAACTGCTCCAGACGATTTCTTCGTCGCTCCCGATAATGGTGTAGCCGATAGCAACGCAATCGTACGTTTTAATCTCAAGTTTTTCCACCATATAAAACCTTACGTTCCCGTCGTTCCCCGAAGCGTTGCCGGGAGGCGGCTTTTCAGGTTGCGGCGACGGATCGCCGCCGCACGCGCAGCAAAAACATCCGATCAACGCAAGCAAAAATACAATTAACGCTTTTTTTGAAAAATTCTTCATTGTTTCCTCCATTACGCGGGCAAACTGTCGATATATTGCTCTATAGTTATAAATTCGCTGAATTTTTCAAGCTCCAAACGATAAATATCGGATTTCATCGCCGCGCAATACGTTGAAAGATCCTGCACCGCATAACTGTAATCACGGATATACAAATACCTGATAGAAATGGTTTCAAGCGTGATCCTGTCGTACAGCTTCTGATAAAGCGCCTCGTCAGAATATTTGTATATTAAAATATTTTCATACGCCTCGTTTGCCTTCTGTAAAAAGAAATCCAACGTCGTCTGAGGCATAGACGACACATTGTTATCGTGAATGGTAGCGTAAAGGGAATAGGCTTCGAACCATTCGCGCATAGGTTGCGCCGCTTCTTTAAAATAATTTTCGAAAAATTTATCGAAAAGCTTATTGGCGTCCGTATCGATATTCCACATCAGCTGAGATTCGAAATAAGCGAACAATCTCGACCAATTCGAAGTTTTCGAACCGTAAGCCGCCATATCGAAATAGAGTTTTCCGTTGCTGTTTATCACCTTTTTGATAGAACCGTATTCGGCGTTAAAGCGGTAAAACGGCGCGAAATAGTTATTGCTGTCTATCCCGTAGTCCCAAACCGCAAGATTTTTTGTAAGCGAACGCCATTGATCGTACAGCGTAGCGTATTTTGCATTGATCGGATCGTTTATATCGTATGCCCCGGACGCGCCCTGCGTACAATAGAATACTCCGCAGTTATCGGCCAGAACCATTTCAGGCGCAGTTGCTTCCCATTCGCCCGCCGCGTTTTTACGCACGGGTGCTTCCAGCGTTTTAAAATAGGCGAACATATAAAGATACACCGAACGTTCGGGATAGGTATTTTTCAGCCACGCGCCGATTTCTTCCGCAACTTTATTCATAAACAGAATCTGCGTGCTCGATTCTGCGCCGTATTTCCGTACCGCGGCTTTGCAGGCGGAACATTCGCACCAATCGTTAAAGTCGGGCTGCGTAAACGTAAGATATTCAAGATAGGGATTATCCTCGATCAGCTTTTTCATCTGCTCTACAACAACCGCTTTCAATCCGTTGACGTCGCGCGAGAAACAGAAAGTGGTAGGATTGCTCGTGCTGTTGTACCAATCGGGATGCGACGCAAGGTATTTTTCTACGGGCACATAGTTAAAAAAGTTATGCCATACCCCGATTTCCGCATTCGACATCCATACCTCTGAAAACGCCTGTTCCCTAAGGCGCATACGGTAACTCATGCTGCCCAGAACCTCTCCCATGCCGGACATGCGCCATTCAACGGAAGGTTTAACGTTCATATCTACGTCTATAAGCTTACACGTATCCGTTTTCTGTTCGTTGAAAACGATTTCGTCGTCGCAATAAAATTCGTAGCCGAGCTGTAAATTAAGAAATTCGTATACCGCATATATCGTCCCCCACGGTCCGCCGCCCAACATGAACACGCTGTTGCCCTTTGTATGAATACGGTACCCGTTCGAACCGACGATTTCCTTATCTGCCTCTATGCCTGCCGCTACGGATAATTTGTTGGAACCGAGCGACAAATATCTCATCTCCTCGTTAAAGCCCGATATATCCGAATCGTCTATGCTCCCGATAACTTCTCCCGTCGCTTCGTAATACAGATCGATAAGTTCGTTTACCGCCCGGTTTTCCACGTTTCCGATATTTTCGGGATAGACGATAATATACTCCGTCTTTCCGTTCTGAATAAAGTAGGCGTCCGTTTCTTCAACGACGGGAACATCGTCTTCCCCCGTATGAGTTCCGGAATTATCGGGATCGTCCGTTCCGGATTGTTCCTTTCCTCCGCAACCAACGATACCAAACAGCAAGACAACCGCAACAAATATGCCCGCCGCTTTTTTCAGTTTCGCCGTCATAGCTTTACCCTCCTGCAAAAAATCTGTTCCTGCCCCATTTTTACGAAACGTTTATCGCATATTTTACCAACGACATATTACCGTTGCCGTCGTACGCGACATAATATGCATAATAAACTCCCGCATACTCCGCCGTAAACGTTCCGCCCTCATTCACCGAAAGCCGTTTGCTGCTGCCCGTAGGCATGCTTATAACAACATAGTAATTTACCTCGCCGTCCTTGGCGTCCGTAGCGCTTGCTTTCGGCAACGTTATTATATCTCCCTTCCTTGCCGACTGCACAATCGGTTCCTCAACCACGATTACGGGGGGAGTCTTTTCAAGCACCGTGATATTAACCGTAAACGTTGCCGACCTTGTTCCGTCGCTTACTACGTATTCAATGGTATATTTGCCTGCGCTTACCAAAAGAACTTCATCGTCCGCCCACACTGCGTTTTCAAGCTTTCGCCCCGCCACGGTACTCACCGCTACGTTCCGTTGATCGCGCATAGTAACGGTCGCCGTAGTATTCGGGCTGAGAACGTCTGCCGAAATTACGTCTTTTATTTTCAGGATAGTATTGCTGTCCGTCTGCGTGGGGTAATCCCCGCCGACTAAAGCGTATTGCGGCGCTATGGTATCGCGCATCGTTCTGACCGGCTGATTGCCCAGCTTGCTCAGGAACAATGCGGCTTTTCCGCTTGTTCCCGAAATCTCAAATTCAACGTATATCTTTCCCGAGGAAAAGCCTTTAAACGCCTCATTGTATATTGTTGACGTAATTTCCGTCGTCGTGGCCGTGGAGTTATCTGTAAATTTACCGTCAGTATAGCAGAAATCCGTTTTTACGTTATTGCCGAAGCCGAACGCAGACGTAACTTCCGTAGCTTTGTCGTTTACGTACAGAATATTTACGGAACCCGCGTTCTTCCACGACAGCTTGATTTTTTCTCTCGCATTAACGCTGTCTGTAAGATACAGCGCCAATTCGGTAAATTCGTTCTTTTCCGGATCAACCGTAAATTCCGCCGAAAAATTCCGGGCAAGTACGGGATTGATAAATTCCGCACGCCCCACCGAAGCGCCGCTGAGCGACAAACTTATTTTATCGTTATCGCTCACCGTACCCGTTTCTGTTCCGCTGAGGGAAAAATATTTCGTCAGATTGAATTTGTCCCCGGTTTTTACCGTAATGGCGGGAATATCAAACTCCAGCTCGCCCGTTCCCGCCGCGCCGCTTGCCTTGTATACGATCTTAACCGTTCCTTCCGCATCGGCAAAGTAAATTCCGTTGTTTAAAAGTTGTTCTCCTCCCGAAGTATCAGCGTAAATTTCAGCTTCCACGTATGTATTGTTCGAAAAATCGTATGCTTGCGCCTGCGGAAGCTGATAATCGTACCCTACGATAAAATATTTCGTTAAAACGGGAGCTTCGAGAAAAACGGGCGCAGCTGTGTCGTCTACGGTAATTTCGTAAACATAGGTCAACGTTTGTCCGATATCGTCTTTAAGCACATACTCCACTTTATAAACGCCTGCCGCCATAGGGCGGAAAGATCCGCCCGAGCAATCGTAAACAAGCTGACTTTCCTTTTCCGTTGCCGAAACCGTAAGCGACAACGCGCCTACTCCGCCTTCGTAAAAAGCTTCCGCTATCTCGATTCTACTTCCTTTCTTTCCCGTTTTAAGCGCGTTCGGCGCTACGGAAAGATACACGGAAGGCGCGGTTTGTTCCGCTTTTACGATAATCTGCTTTATCGCCGTATTTCCCGCCCTGTCCGTTGCCGTGTATTCAATCGTAAAATCCCCGGGTTGATCGGGAACAAACGCGTCCGTGCAGGAAACCTCGTAAATCTTATCTTCGTAATATGCCCGTGCAGAAACGGGAAGATTCCCGTCCGTAGCGTCGAACGCGCTTGCCTTCGGCACGGGATACGAGCAACCCACCTTAGCGGAGGGCAACGTAGCAGCCGTATAATTGCCGTAATCTACGGTGATTTCCGGCGCTCCGTTATCTTTAAACGCCGTCTTGTCCGCCTGCAGCTCCCAATCCCCGATTTTATTTACTACGAAATTAAACGACGGCTGGTTATAGTCGGTTGCCCTGATAGAAACGTAACATTCGCCCGTCGTAAATCCGCCCCAAGGGTTAGCGTAAAACGACGGATCGTCGAAATCGGTAATTAAAGAGCCGAGTTCTTCGATCGGTTTATCGCCGTGCAGTTGCCTCTTCTCATAATCCCAACGCAACGTTAAAAAATTATCTCCCACCTTTCCGCTCTTTACAAAGTCGTAGGAACCGGAACCGTTATACTCTCTTTTAACGTTATTCCCGTAAAACGATAAGTCGCTGCAAAAACCGGAGGTGCGCATATTTTTATAAATCGTACTCGTTCTGTTGCCATTTACGTAATCGTAAAAACACCCGGTATAGTTTTGATTCGCATATGGAACGCAGGCGGTTACAAACGAGCAATACGTCGGCCAGCTGTCAAACGCCGTGGAGTTTTGCGAATTCACCGAAACGGAAACGTAGTTTTCGGGATTATAAGCGTCTGTAAAAGTAATATACATACTGAACGCGTCGGCCGTCAGATCGGCAAGCGGCGTAAGATACATCTGTAAAACGTCGCTCCCCGTCTTATCCAGCTCGTTCAGGTCGATTGTTTTTTCAAGCCTGAATTCGTCTCCGCGCGCGAGAGAAACCGCTATGCCTTCCGGCGCGTCAGGATATTTTTCCGCCGTTCCGAACGTAACGGACGATCTTTCCGACGTAACCGACCATAACGTACTCCAACCCTCAAACGCAACCGTTTCAGAAACGAGCTTTCCGTTGATAACCGCTCTGTATTCAAGCGTATACCGTCCCGCTTCGTTTAACTCGATTTCGTCCGACTTATACGCGTTACCCGAAGGAAAATGCCATACCGCTTCCGCATCGTAGGTTTTTCCGTCGTAAACCAGCTTGCCTTCGGGAACGGAAAGTTTCGTACCTACAACATACTTTTGCTCTAAAACACCGCCCGCCAAAGATACGTCTTCCGCTTTCGTATACGTTCCGCCGCAGGTAAGCAAGCCAATACCCGGCATTATGCCGCAAGCGAAACTCACGATCGCCGCTATCCTCTTCCTCATAAAAACCCTCCCTATTCTTTTAATCCGCCCATGTACAGATTTCCCGTGAGCTTATCCTGAAATAAAATAAATATGACGAATATAGGAATAAAAACACAGAAACAGCCTGCCATTTTTGCAGGAACGGTGCTCACCGCATTTGTCGTAGACATATTGAATTCATATAAACCGAGCGCCAGAGGCGGGCGGTCGGGCAAATAGATAAGCGGAATAGAATAATCGTTCCAATAAGCTATAAAAGACAGAAGTAAAATCGTTGAAAAAGTATTCTTCACCATGGGGAACATGATGTTGATATACACGTTAAAATCCGACGCTCCGTCGATGTAAGCCGCTTCCATATAATCGTTGGGAACCCCTTTATAAATGGCAGTAAACACGAAAAAATACGTTCCTAAAAAGGAGGCTCGCATAATGAACATTCCGCCCATAGTGCCGTAAATATTCAATAGCTTCGTCATTCTGATTTCAGCAGGCAGACTGCCGACGATCGGCAGGATCATCACAACAATCACGGTATTGAAAATAACTCTGCAGATTTTAAAATCGTACTTGGCAACGACGTAGGCTACCGTACACGTTACAAAGGTATTAATAAACGCACAGCCAACGGAATATACAAGGGAATTCCACACCATGTCTTCGATATACACCGTTTTATATGCGCCCTGTCCGTCAGGCACCGATTTTTTGATATTATCGAACGCTAAAACGTAATTATCTAATTTCCATTTGCCCGAAACGCCGAACGGATTTTCTAAAAAAGCAAGATTTTCGCGAAACGAAGTAGCCAAGCCCCATATAAGCTGTACAACCAGAAATAAAATGTACAAGCATAAAACGCCGAATACCATACCGAACAGAACCGTGGTTTTATTTTTCCGCATAGCTTATTCCTCCGTACTCGGCCCGAATTTTTCCAGGCAATACCGTACAAGAAAAGTCAAGGGCACAAGTATCGCCGTCATTAACAGCCCCAACGCCGATAATCTGGGATAATTGATTTGTCCGTCCAGCGCCTGCTTGAAAAGATAATAACCAAGCGTATAATCTCTAAGATTTACAAGAGAGCCTCCGAACGTATACAAATTCATCTGATTCGTAAAAATACCTGCTATTCCCACAATGAAAAAAGTGGTAAACGTGGGATAAATCATCGGAAGCGTAATGTGAACGAATTCCTGCCAGTATCCCGCTCCCTCCAATTGCGCCGCTTCTACGACGGATTCGTTAATACTGTTCATTGCGCTTAAATACATGAGTATGCCGCCGCCGAGCCCAAACCAGATATTGTAAAATAAAATCGTACGGAATCTGATCTCGGCATTGCTGTATAACCCCTGAATTTCGATATGAAATACAGTTTCAAAGAAGACGGGAACGGCAAGATCGACAAAGTACGTATAAATCATAACCATGACGATAGACGAAATCACGGAAGGAAGAAAGAGCATAATTTTCATTAAATTATGTCCGAACATCTTTTTGTAGATATAAAAGGAGAAAATCAAAGTTAACGGCGTTGTACAAATCGTTCCGATGAGATAACTCAACAAGGAATTTTTCAACGCGTACGTAAAAACTTTTTCCGTCTGAAACTGACGGAACAGAGTCTTAAAATTTTCAAGTCCTACCCATACGGCGTTGCCGTTTACGTCTAATTTTTGAAAAGCGAGCAAAACCGAAGTGAAGTTGACGCATATGTAAAACAGGAAAAATTGCAAAAGAGGAAGCGCAAGCATCGCGGTGCAGAACAGCGCGCCCTTCTTTTTTTTATTTTTCAGCTTTTTAGGCTTGTTCCCGTGCGGCGCGCCGATTTTTCGGAACAATTCGTACAACGTCCACCGCAACGAAGAAATCCATTCCGATAGTCTGCCCTCACCGTTTTTATTTTTCATTCGTCCTTTCCGCAACATTTCAATAGCACACTCCCTTGAAATATTCGTCCCATTTTACAGCCGAACGATAATTTATAATATCGAGAAAATGTTGCTCGGCGGTGATCCCGTCGTTTTTGATCATCGAAGTTACAATCTCGCCGTTCGCAGACTGCCATACCTGCATTCCGTTGGGTGAAAACAGATACTTGGCCGTACAGAATACGTCGTTGTAGGATAACGGAAGCAAAAGATTTGTGTATTTATGAATATTATAGCTCGATTTTCCGAAGCCTGTCAGCCCGTTGTACTCTTCCTGTGTAAGCTCGATTTCAAACGGCTTCATCTGCCCCGTAACCTGTATATATTGAAGCAGGGATTGCCTGGTGTGCATATACTTCAGAAACAGCTCGCAAAGCGCTTTTTTCTCCGCCTTGACGTTTCCGTTGACGAACGCCATAGAATCGATGAACATCATCGTCGTCTGTTTTTCCCCTACTTTGTCGCTTGTTGCCTTAGGCAAAGGCATAAAAGCAAAATTCCTGTTTTCAAGCGCATATTGGCTTCCGTACTTTTCCGCCATATCGCTGAATACGTTGCTCTTTCTCGCTTCCGACTGCCACCACGTTCCGTCGATAAGCATTGCCGTCGGTTCGTTTTTCGCCTTACTCAACAGGAATTTACCCTGCGCGGTAAGATGATCCACCGTGCCCCCGAAACAATCGCCGGAATTATAATATTCTGAATTAACCAGGCGCTCTAAAAACGACAACGCATAATATCTGCCGCTTTGTTTATAAAGCTCGTAGCCGTTAGAAGCGGATATCGCCGTAGAATAGGTTTTAAGCGTACCGTCCGCGTTATACTGCACTTTCCCGTTTTCCACGCACACAAGATCGTTCGCCGTGCCGTTAAAATCGTAATTTAAACGCATTTGCCGCTCGCCTTCGTAATCGGCATAAAGCGAAGTCATAAACGTTACAGGATACGTCTGTACCTTTCCGCCCCAGATTACGGGCGTAATCGCAAATTCAAGCTGCATGTATTTACAGAGTCTGAAATAATCGTCGTACGTTGCCGGCAAGCCGTCGTCGTAAGTGCCGTACTCTCCGTCCGGCCCCGCCGATAAATCGTCGACGGTGTATTCTTCTTCAACAAAGCCGTCGGAATTTCCCTTTCCCGCTCTTGCAAAATACAAGCCTTCTTTATCGAACAGATCAACGTCGTAAATGATCCCTATCGTACTTTCGGTATACGGAACAGCATAATATTTCCCGTCTTTGCCGTAGTAATCTTTATACGCATCTGCCATTTTGTCCTCGATAGACTGCGTTTCGCCCAAGTCGACTTTCTCCGAATAGGCGTTCGATGAAATCGGCGTTTTTACCGCGTCGGTAATTTCGGCAACAAGATTCTGCTTGACGAGTCGGTTTAACTCCAACTGCTCGGCGATAACGATTTCCTCCTGATAAGAGGATAAATTAGAATATATTGTGCCCGTTTCGGAGAATTTACCGTTGGAATTGATAAAAACCTGTACGCCCTTTTTCCCCGGTTCGAATTCAACGTCTTTATATGCCTCCTCAAATTCTTTCGCCAATTGCGGAAGAAAAGAATCGTCTGAAAAGCCGAATCCTACATAGAGTTGCGACATATCGTGATTTATTTTCACCTCGTCTCCGCCTCTGCTGCACCCCGCCACAGACGAACCCAACACAAAAAGGCTGATAACTGCGCTTAACGTTTTTATCGGTTTTTTCATCGTATTGCCCTCCGTACTGATATCTTTTCCGTCGTATTTTGCAAAAAAAGTACGTTAAAAACTTTAATCAGATAAAAAAATTATACCAAGCAAAGCTGTAAATTACAATAACTAAATTTGCCATATATTTATACATTTCTGCTTAAAACATTTTTTTAAAATAGTATTAACGGCTGTTTTTCTTAATTTTTTGCCGTCTTTTTTTGATATCCGATATTGAAAACTGCTATTTTTTTCCTTCGGCTTTTTTGAACTTGAATATATAATGGTTCTATAATAAATGTTGGGGTATGAGAAAATATCTCAACAATTTTTCGTAAAAAGGCATAAAAAAAAGAAACATAAAAAGGAGAAACCTGTTATAATAAATTCACCACAAATATACAAAAGGATTTCCTATTATGTTTCAACAAAATCTTACCACATCTTTACTCGGAATTGCAAACGTTTTCGTGGATAAAATCGAAAATAATTCTTCTTTTATTCAAATTTATATATCCACTCTCCCCAAAGAGCAAGTTTGTCCTTATTGCGGACGACCCACAAAATACGTCCACGATTACCGAATACAAAAGATTCGGGATATACCCTTTCAAGGGAAAGAAACCTTTTTACTGTTACATAAACGCCGTTACATTTGTAAAGCCTGCGGAAAACGATTCTTTGAAAAGTACGACTTTCTGCCACGGTACCGACATTTTACAGGCAGAGTTTATGCCTCCGTTCTGAATGCTTTAAGAGAAAAGATCTCTTTTAAAGACGTAGGGAAACGTTTCGGCATATCATCCGCTTCGGTATTCAGAATCTTCGAATACGTTGCCGTAACACCGCCTGCAAGTTTACCCGTCGTTTTGGGAATAGACGAATTCAAGGGTAATACGAACGGAGAAAAATATCAGGCAATTTTAACGAATATAAAGGAAAGAAAGGTGATTGATATTCTGCCGAACCGATATACAACCTACCTGATTTCTTATTTTCTGCGCTTTCCGCGCGCGGAAAGGGAAAAGGTGCGTGTGCTTGTAATGGATATGTGGGAAGATTACCGTTCTCTTTCGTGGCTGTTCCCCAACGCGAAAATCGTAGCGGACAGATACCATTGGGTACGGCAGATTCATTGGGCGTTAGACAAAGTGCGGAAAAAGGTACAAAAAACGCTGTCCGATTGGTGGAGAAAGTATTTCAAGCGAAACAGATTTTTGACGCTTTGACCGATTCAAAAAGAAAATTTTATTTGTGCTTGCCTCTTAAAACTGAAATATTTGAATTTATTGTAACTTTTGCTTTTTATCCCCACCCCAACATTTGACACAGAGCCTTATGAAATAAATCTTTTTTACGCCGCTTGCTCTTCGGCGGTTTTTTCTGCTTTTTCCGCTTTTGCGTCTAACTTTTTATTGCGGAAGTATATGACTAGCCCTGCCGTAACCATGGCAAGATTGATCCAATAAAACGCAAAGGCAATCGCTCGTGCAGGCGTCCAATACGCGCCGCCCTGCTGTGCAAGCAATATAAATTTACCGATAATCGCGCTGATATAGCCGATTTCAATCAGCAACGTGAAAAGAAGACTCGTTCCCTTCGCCGTGCGCGCTTTATACGCGCGGATAACGTTGAACGGCCACGAAGCGCCGAAACAAAGCACCATTCCTATTTCAAAAATTTCCGCCATTTTACATTCACCTCTTTTTTTTCTTTTGTCGCGGACGCGCCGTTTAGGCTCCGTCCGCGTCGTTTTAATTTTACATATCTTTTCTTCTGTAATCGGGAAGAAGTCTGGGCGAAAGTTCGCCCGATTCGCACCCCGCCTTTTGCATTTCCTCTGCGTATTGTTCCACAAACGACAGCGTAAGCGGTTTTACCGCGGTTTCTTTGGCGCGCGCCGCCGCGTTCTTGCCCGCCGTTCTGCCGAACACGATGATATCTAACAGCGAATTGCCCATCAGGCGGTTTGTGCCGTGAATACCGCCCGCCGCTTCGCCCGCCACGAACAGATTCTTCACGCCGCTTTCCGCAGAGGCGTTTATATCCACGCCGCCGTTCTGATAATGCAGCGTAGGATATACCAATATAGGCGTTTTTCTTATATCCAGCCCGTACTTGCCGAACATACGGAGCATGGCTGGAATGCGTTTTTCTATCGTGCCCTCGCCGTGAATGATATCGATCATCGGCGTATCCAGCCACACGCCCTCGCCGTCGGCTGTTTTCAAGCCGTTTTTGCGTTCCTTGCATTCGCGGATAATGGCGGAGGCGGTTACGTCGCGCGTTTCCAGCGGATTGACGAACGCCACGCCGTCTTTGCCGACGAGTTGCGCGCCCAGAGAGCGCACCTTTTCGGTGACCAGCGCGCCGTAAATCTGCGTAGGAGCGGCTACGCCCGTGGGGTGATATTGCAGCGTTTCGGGATAGAGCAGTTTCGCCCCCGCGCGATACGCCAGCACAAGTCCGTCCGCCGTGGCGCCGTAATGGTTTGACGTGGGAAAGCCCTGATAATGCAATCTTCCCGCGCCGCCCGTGGCGAGCACCACGCATTTTGCGCGCGCCACTAATATTTCGCCCGTCTCCATATTTTTAAGCACGGCGCCCGCAACTTTACCCTCGGTATCTTTGATAAGTTCTATCGCGGAAGTGAAGTCCACCACGGGAATACCGAGATTATACGTTTCGTCGCGCAGAACGCGCATGATTTCCGAGCCGGAATAATCGCGGCAGGCGTGCATCCGTTTACGGGAAGTGCCGCCGCCGTGCGTGGTAATCATATTGCCGTTTTTATCTTTATCGAACATCACGCCCAGCGAATTGAGCCATAAAATCGCTTCGGGCGCCTCGGTAACCAGTTTTTCAAGCAGTTCTTTTTTATTTTTGAAATGACCGCCGCCAAGCGCGTCCAGATAATGTATCGCGGGGGAATCGTTTTCTTTATCCGCAGCCTGAATTCCGCCTTCCGCCATAGTGGTGTTGGCGTCGCCTAAGCGCAGTTTGGTAACCATTAACACGTCTGCGCCCGCGCGCTTTGCTTCTATCGCCGCCGAAGCGCCCGCTCCGCCGCCGCCGATGACCAGAACGTCGACGTCGTAATCGATTTTATCTAAATTCACCCGCTCGTTTAATACGCGGGGCGTGCCCTGCAAAAGCGACGCAAGTTCTTTCAATACGGGCGCGCCGGCGTTTGCGCCTACCTGTAAATTCGTATACGCGGAACGGATATAATCGGGATGATACGAAGAAAGAAGCGCGTCCTTTTCCTCGGCGGTAAGCCGACGCAATTCCTTGCCCGTTCTTTCCGCGCGCGTTTCTTCCACTTTGCGCAAAGATTTTACTTGTTCTTCGTCGTATGCGTACATACTTCCTTTCTCCTTTTTTCTCTTACGCCTTATTTTTCAATCACGCGCTCGTTGTAAAGTTTTTTCAGTTCGTCCAGGCTCTTTTCTTTTAACGCCTCGATCGCGTCGTCGAATTTCCCCTCTTCCACCTCTTTTACGCGGCGGAGTAAATGTTCGCTTTCCGGCGTTAAATATTTTCCCGTAAGCCTGCGCGCCAGAAGCGCCACCTGCGGATGAGAAATCCCCGCGGGACAACGCGAAGAGCACGCGCCGCACATAACGCAATCGAAACTTTCTTCCGCGCATTTTTCGTATTCGCCGCGCTGAGCGTACGCGATGTACTGCATTACGTTTAAGCCCTGCGTGCAACTCTTCGTGCAGGCGTTACAGCCGATACAGGCGTAAATTTCGGGATACAACTGCATCATGATCTGCTGCGTGGGTTTGATTTTTTCGATGTCGTACACTTGCTTTACCAGCGGGAAGAACGGCAGAGTCGCCACAAACATGCCCTCTTCCACCTGCGTCTGACAGGCAAGGCAGGTTTTTAATTCCTGCTTCCCCGCAATGCGATAGAAACACGCGCACGCGCCGCAGAATCCGTTTCTGCAACCGCACCCGCGCACCAGACGATACCCCGCGTATTCCATCGCTTTCATTATGGTAAGGCTTTCGGGTACAGCGTATTTCTTACCGAATAACCACACGTTTACCGTTTTTTCCATTGTGTTTCACCTCATTTTCGTTCGTTGCGCTTTACGTTGCGCCGACTTATCGCTTAATACTCGTCCGGTAGTTCGTCCAACTCGTCCATGCGGAACACGGGGCCGTCTTTGCAGACGTATTTATCGCCGACGTTGCACCTGCCGCATTTTCCTATGCCGCATTTCATACGCATTTCCAGCGTGGTGTAAACGCGGTCTTTTTTAAATCCCTCTTCCAGAAGTTCGGCAAGCGTGAATTTAATCATGATAGGAGGTCCGCACAGCACCGCCGTAGCGTTTGCGTTCACCGAAAGTTCTTTTACGTACGCAGGCACAAACCCCACGTGCCCCGTCCAGCCTTCCTGCGGCCTGTCGACGGTAAGGTATACGTGAAAGCCTTTTTCTTTCTTCCACTCGTTTTCTATTTCCTGTATATCTACCAGATCGTCCGCGCTGCGCGCGCCGTATATAATGGTAACTTCGCCGTAATTTTCACGTTTCGCCCGCACGTAATCGATTACGCTGCGGAGCGGCGCAAGCCCTATGCCGCCCGCGATGAACAGCAGATTTTTGCCTTTGAAATCTTCGCCTTCCACGGGAAACGGTCTGCCGTACGGTCCGCGCACCGTTATCGTATCGCCCGCCGATAAATCGTGAATCGCCTGCGTTACGCAACCGCAACGCTTAATGGAAAACTCCATATACTCTTTATTTGTGGGCGAGGACGTTATGGAAAACATACACTCCCCGGCGCCGGGAATAGAAACCATAGCGCATTGCCCCGGCAGATGTTCGAACGGCTTTTTTCCGTCCGGCGAAACAACGCGGAAAGTTTTTACGTCCGGAGTATCCGTTCTGATATCCGTTACCATGCCCACAACGGGAACGAGATTTTCCTGCGCCATGTTATTTTTCCTCCTTTCCGCCTTTCGAAAATTCTTTTATCACTTTAACGATATTTAAATGCTGCGGGCACTTTTCCACGCATCTGCCGCACCCCACGCACGAGTACGTGCCGCCGTAACGCTTGGGATAGTACACGAGTTTGTGCATAAACCGCTGACGGAACCGCTGCGTTTGCGTGGTGCGCGGATTGCCGCCCGCCATCTGCGTAAAATCGAAATACATGCACGAATCCCAGCAACGGAAACGTATTACGCCGTCTTTCGCCTTGAAATCGCGGATATCGAAACACTGACAGGTGGGGCAGACGAACGTGCACGCGCCGCAACCCAGACACGCCTGTGAAAGTTTTTCCCATTTTTCATCGGCAAACGTCTCTTTCATATCGCCGTGAAAAGCGCTTAAATCAAGCGAGGCGAACGGGAGTTGTTCAAACGCCGCTTTCGCTTTTTGCCTTATTCCGCCAAGCGCGGTTTCGTCGGTATCGTCCGCCTCGCAAAGCGCGCCGTTTATATTTCCTAACGAATCGAGAAGCGCCTTGCCCTTTTCCGTTTGCGCCTGCAAATACAGGCAGGTTCCGCTAAGGTACGCCGCGATATCTCCCTGCGGATTGGCGGCGTCGATTGCAAAAACGTTGCAGAAACACGTGTCTTTCGGCGAAAAACATGCCAGAGTTACTATTATCGCCGCCTCTCTGCGGTGGGCGTAAAAGGTATCTTTCGGGTCGCTCAAAAACACGTTATCCAACACTTCGAACGCCTTATAATCGCAGGCGCGCACGCCGAACAGCACGAACGGGTTCTGCTCTTTCGCCAGATCGTATATCTGCCACATGCCGTCTTTTTTTTCAAAACGCATCATCTCTTCGCTTTGCGGAAAGAACAGATCTTTGGGCGATTTCACCGTTTTTAACTGCGTTAAATCAACTTCCGCGTCCGCCGTGTACGGCGCAAAATTAACCGCCGCGCCCTGCTTTACGGGCAGATACAGCGGATATTTTTCGCCGATTGCGGCATACAGCGCCGCAAGATGTTCCGTATCTATCTTTTTCATTGCCCGTCGTCCTCCTTGAACGATGTGAGCGGCGTTTTGCCTTCCGCTTCTTCTCCCGCCTGAAATTCGCCGTATTTCGTATCGATATCCTTAATAAATTTACGGTTTAAAAGATGCAGCGGAATGCCCTGCGGGCACACCCTCGTACACTCGCCGCAATCGGTGCACCTGCCCGCTACGTGAAACGCGCGGATGACGTGGAAAAGTTGCTCTTCGAACGAGGTATCGTTCGCTTTCGCCGCAACGCCCGATTCGGGATTATCGAACACGCATTTCACGCAAGTGCACGCGGGGCATACGTTGCGGCAGGCGTTGCAACGGATACAGCGCGAAAGTTCGCTTTTCCAGAACGCAAAGCGCTGTTCCGCCGTCATCGCTTCCAACTTCTCCACGCCCGCAAATCGGTCGCTTCCCGTTTCGATCGGCTCCTTTAAAATGATTTTTTCATCGGCGGCAACGTGCTTTTTGCCTTTGCACGAAAGACATTTTGTAAGCAGAATGTTACGCCGTTCCGTCTGCGTTTTGCCCGAGCGCGTTTTAATTTCCAGCAAGTTTACGTCGTCGGTTTCGTTAATGCCAAGTACTCCCTCGCCCGCAACGCTCTCCGCTTTTTTTATATCCGCTTTGCCGCGGCATTCCACGGCGATGACGTGAATTTTTTCGCGCGGAACGCGGTGCTCTTTTACAAGTTCGTTAAACGAATAGGTATCGCACGGCTTTAAAAACACCGCGCTCTTCCCCTCTTTTTTGGCAATCTGCACCAGATATTTCGAAAGATTTGCGCCGCAGAAATAATCGTAAGTAAATTCGTTTAATTCTTCCGCGCTTTCGAAATACGCGGGCGATACGTCAAAGCAGAATTCGCCTTTCTTCCAGCCGACGACGCGCGAAACTTCGCCGCTTTTTAAAAGTTCCTGCGCGCGGGATAAACAAGCGTTATATAAATCAGTCATCGTTATTTCCTCCCGCAACGTCCTCGCCGCCCGACGCGCCTTTACAACGAATATCGGCGATTTTTCTGTTTTCGCCGAGCGCCGTCACCTTACTCACGAAGTCGTTCATCACCTGAGAAAAGCGCGCGCCTTCGGCGGCGGACACCCATTCCACGCGCATTCTGTCGCGCTCTATCCCCAGATAATCGAGGAAGGAAAATAACAGCGCCATTCTGCGGCGGGTATAATAATTGCCCGTTACGTAATGACAGTCGCCGGGGTGACAACCGCATAATATCACGCCGTCCGCCCCTTGCTGAAACGCCTTTAACACAAACGTGGGGTTCACGCGGCACGAACAGGGCACGCGGATAATCTTTACCGAAGCGGGATACGCAAGCCGCGAAGAACCCGCCAGATCCGCGCCCGCATACGAACACCAGTTACAGCAGAACGCCACGATTTTGGGCACGAACGTCTGCGTGCCTGCGCCGTTTAACGCATTGCCGTTTTCTATGCTCTGCATACGCTTTCCACCTCCGACATGATTTGTTTCGTTGAAAATCCTTTTAAATCCATCGCGCCCGAAGGGCAGGTAACCGTGCAGGCTCCGCAACCCTGACACACCGCGGGGTTCACGCTTGCCACGCGCCGCGTTTCCGTTTTGCCGCCGCCGAGGCGGAACTGCTTTTCTTCGTACGTGATCGCTCCGTACGCGCACACGTTGGCGCACTGACCGCAACCGTTACACATGCTTTCGTTGGCGCCCGCCACGCACGGGTTGGTTTTCAGTTCGTTCTTAACGAGCAGCCCTATCACTTTCGCCGCGCATGCCGAGGCTTGCGACACCGTTTCCGGAATATCTTTCGGCCCCTGACAAACGCCCGCCAGATACACGCCCGCCGTAGGGCTTTCCACGGGGCGCAACTTTGCGTGCGATTCGGTGAGGAAGTTGTTGGTATCGATGCTTGCCGTAAGCAACGTGGCGATTTTTCGTACCGAAGGTTCGGGTTCTATCGCCGTTGCCAGCACCACCAGATCGGAAGCGATCGTAACCTGTTCGCCGTCGATGAGATTTTCGCCCTGCACCATCAGTTTGCCGTTTTCGCCGTATACCTTGCCCACCATGCCTTTGATATAATCCACGCCGTAACTTTCCACCGCGCGGCGGTAAAATTCGTCGTAATTCTTACCCGGCGTTCTTACGTCGATATAAAAAACGTGCACCTCTGTATCCGGATACTTTTCGCGGATAAGCATGGCGTGTTTCGCCGTGTACATACAGCAGATTTTAGAACAGTACGGCTTTCCGCAACCCGAAGTATCGCGCGAGCCGACGCACTGAATAAAGGTAATCACCTTGGGGTGCGTGCCGTCGGAAGGGCGAAGCAACGTGCCGCCCGTAGGTCCTGCGGCGTTCATCAGCCGTTCCAGTTCCAGCGAGGTGATCACGTCCTTTTCGGTAGCGTAGGAATATTCGTTGAAATTATCGAGGGCGATCGGCTTAAAGCCCGTAGCCACCACGATGGCGCCGTACTGCCGTTCGATAAACGTATCCTGCATGGTATAATCTACGGCTTTCGCTCCGCACACCGCAGAACAGATACCGCACTTGCCCGTCTTTAATTTAATGCACTGCGCGGGGTCGATGACCGCCACGTTGGGAATCGCCTGCGCAAACGGAATATAAATCGCCGTGCGCGTGTTCAGCCCCATGTTGAATTCGTTCAGTCCTTTTTTAGAGGGACATTTTTCCATACACGCTTTGCAACCCGTGCATTTCGTTTCGTCTACGTAGCGCGCCTTTCTTCTGATTTTTACGGTGAAGTTGCCCACGAAGCCTTTCACCGCCTCTACTTCGGAATACGATAAAATCTCTATCTTGTCGCTCTGGGCGCAATCCACCATTTTCGGCGTTAAAATACACGCGGAACAATCCAGCGTGGGAAAGGTTTTATCGAGTTGCGCCATGCGCCCGCCTATCGTGGGATTTTTTTCCACGATATCTACGGGGAAGCCCGCTTCGGCAATATCGAGCGCCGCCTGAATGCCCGCGATACCGCCGCCGATGACGAGCGCGCGCTTGGTTACGGGGCTGGTGCCCTGTTGAAGCGGCGCGTTGAGTTTTACTTTGGCTATTGCCGCGCGCACTAAAATCACCGCTTTTTTTGTGGCTTCTCCGATATCTTTATGAATCCACGAACAGTGTTCGCGAATGTTCGCCACTTCTACCATGTACGCGTTCAGCCCCGCCTGAGCCGCCGCTTTTTTAAACGTGGCTTCGTGCATGCGCGGCGAGCACGAACCGATGACGATTCCCGTAAGATTCTGCTCTTTTATCGCCGATTGAATCATCTGCTGGCCGTTTTCCGAACACATATACGGATAATCGGCGGCATATACCACGCCCTCTTCCGCGCGGACGGTTTCCACCACTTTTTTCACGTCCACCGTCGCGGCGATATTCGTTCCGCAATGACAGATAAATACTCCTATTCTTTGCATTTTTTCTACCCGTTCTTTCGTTTATTTTGCGCTTTGATTATTCTGTTTCCGCTACCAATCGTATCGTTACCCGTTGCACTTTCTGAAAACGGACATAAGAAGTTGCTGCGGCGTATGTTCGCCTATCGCAGGCGGAATTTCTTCTGCGGAAATTTTGTTGTTTTCCTTCATGCACACCTGCGTTTTTCTAACCGCTTCCACCACGGATACGGGCGAAACGCCGCGCGGGCAACGTTCCGCGCACGCATAGCAGGTAAGACAATCCCACGCCGTTTCGCTGTTTAAAAGTTCTTCCAACTTGCCGCGCGATAGCAACGATACAAAGCGGTGCGGCTGCACGTTTGCGGGGCAACGCCCCGAACATTTGCCGCACTTCATGCACGCGTAAACGTTTGTACCGCTTAATTCGCGCAGATTTTCCAGCCGTTCTTCACGCGTCATGCTCTGCCTCCTTCGTTATCTGCGGTATTTGCGTTTTCTTCGTCCGCCGCGCCCAGCGCCTCGCACAAAAGCGCGGGAAAATCGGTGACGGGAATAACGTCGCCGCCGTACGTTTTTAAATTGTAATAGCACAGCGGGCACCCCGTGAGTATTTCGCACGCGCCCGCCTCCGCCGCGGAAAGAAGTATTTTTTTGCTCTTCTGCGCGGTGAGTCCGGGGTTTTTCACCGATACGTACGCGCCGCAGCACTCGTTGCGGAACGGATAAATTACCGGCGTGCCGCCGAGGGCGCGGATATAGTCCTCGAAAATCGAAGGATTTTCGGGGTTATCGAACGCCATGACTTTGGAAGGGCGCAACAAAAGACACCCGTAATACGCCGCGATTTTTCTGTTCAACGGCTTTTTCACCTTGCTTTTTATCGCGGCAAAACCGATTTCGTCGCGCAGAAATTCAAGATAATGAATTACTTTCGTTTCGCCCGTATACGGCGTTTCGAAGCCAAGGTAAGCGTTTGCCGCGCGCGAAAAATTTTCGTCCGTTTTAATATCTTCGTTCGTCCGCTTGATTACGTTGTGGCAGGCGGAACAAAGCGTAAGCAATTTCCCGCCGTGTTCTTCCGCGTACCGTAACGCGCGCACGGCGGAAAGGCGCGAAGCAATTTCCCTCTTCGCCGAGGGATACACCGCGCCGCAACATTGCCAATTTTCTATTTCTTTCATCGTAACGCCGAGCGCCGCCATGGCTCTGCGGGCGGTTTTATCCAGTTCCTTCGCCTGCGTTTTCAGCGTGCACCCGGGATAGTAACAAATTTCCATAACGATTTTTTCCGTAAGTGTTTCTTTCGCGTTTTTTCTGCCGTAAGGGTTGTTTTACGTATTGCCGCGGAAAATTTTTCCGCGATTCGATCAACTTATTTTTTGATGCAAGCCATATCTTCGGGGCGGAACACCTCGTCGAATTTTTCCGCCGTCAGAAAGCCGAGCGCAACGCACGCCTCTTTAAGCGAAATGTTTTCTTTATACGCCTTTTTCGCCGTTTTCGCCGCGTTCTCATAACCGATATACGGGTTCAGCGCGGTAACCAGCATCAGCGAATTATACAGGTTATGCCGCATTTTTTCCCTATTCGCCTTTATGCCGCGCACGCAGTTCTTTTCGAACGAGACGATGCAGTCGGCAAGCAGATTTACCGATTGCAGAAAGTTATACGCGATAACCGGCATAAATACGTTGAGTTCGAAATTCCCCTGCGACGCGGCAAAGCCGATCGCCGCGTCGTTGCCCATTACCTGCACCGCCACCATCGTTACCGCCTCGCACTGCGTGGGATTCACCTTGCCCGGCATAATCGAAGAACCCGGCTCGTTTTCGGGAATGAAAATCTCGCCGAGCCCGTCGCGCGGCCCTGAAGCAAGCCAGCGCACGTCGTTGGCGATTTTCATCAGATCCGCGGCAAGCGCTTTCAGCGCGCCGTGGGCAAAGGTAATATCGTCCTTCGCCGTAAGCGCGTGAAATTTGTTTTCCGCCGTAACGAATTTTTTACCCGTTAAAGCGGACATCTCCTCCGCTACCGCTTCCGCAAAGCCTGCGGGCGCGTTGAGCCCCGTGCCTACCGCCGTGCCGCCGAGCGCAAGTTCCGAAAGACCGCCTATCGTAAAGCAGATCTGCGCGCGCGTTTTTTCTATCATATTGCGCCAGCCGCTGATTTCCTGCGAAAAAGCGATGGGAACGGCGTCCTGCAAATGCGTTCTGCCGCTTTTTACAATGCCTTCGTTTTCTTTTTCCAGCCGCTTGAACGTGGCGATCAGCGTATCCATGGCAGGCAGAAGTTTTTCGTCTATGGCAAGCACGGCGGCAACGTGCATCGCCGTGGGAAACGTGTCGTTGGAACTCTGCGATTTATTAACGTCGTCGTTGGGGTGCAGCAGTTTTTTGCCTGCCTTTTCGTTGGCGTAGTTGGCGATGACTTCGTTGGCGTTCATGTTGGATTGCGTGCCGCTGCCCGTCTGCCACACCACAAGCGGAAAATGTTCGTTGAGTTCTCCGGAAATCACTTTATCGCACGCCGCGGCGATCGCCGCGCGCTTTTCTTCCGATATAACCCCGAGGCGGCAGTTGGCGTTTGCCGCCGCTTTTTTTAAATATCCGAACGCTCTTGTAATTTCGCGCGGCATTACCTCGCCGCCGATTAAAAAGTTTTCGTGGCTTCTTTCCGTCTGCGCGCCCCAATATTTATCCGCCGGTACGCGCATTTCGCCCATCGTGTCTTTTTCAATGCGGTATTCCATGTTTGTTTCACGCTCCTTTTTCTTCGATTCAACGCACAATTTTTTACAAAACGCCGTAAGTTTCAGTACCGTAAGTTTCAGTATTGTACCTTAGCCAGAACGGATTTTAACATTTCCGCGCTCGATTGCAGTTTAGAAAGTTCTTCGGGCGAAAGCGTGGGCGTAAGCGTGGTAATAATGCCCTTCCTGCCCAGCACGCACGGTATACTTAAACAAACGTCGGAAATGCCGTATTCGCCCTGCAACATCGAAGAGAGCGCAAGCACGGAATCCACGCCCGAATACAGCGAATTTACGATATTGGCAACCGAAGCGGCAATGCCGTAAAAGGTGGCGCCCTTACCCGCTATGATTTTACCGCCCGATTTTCTTACGTATTCTTCCACTTCCTCGCGCGAATACGGCGTGATGGGCAGTACTTTGGTATCCACCATGGCGTCGCTGTACTCTTTCAATGGAATTCCCGCGATATTCGCCGTAGACCACGCCACGAACGAACTGTCGCCGTGCTCGCCCAGAACGTACGCGTGCACCTGCTTCTGATTGATGGAATAGAGTTCGGAAAGGCGGGTGCGAAGACGGATCGTATCTAAAATGGTTCCCGAGCCGATCACCTGCCCCTTGGGCAAGCCCGAAACTTTTTCGAATACGTACGTAAGCACGTCCACCGGATTCGCCACCATAAGATAAATGGCGTCCGGCGCGTATTTCACGATTTCCGGCGCGATCTGCGTTATGATGTTCACGTTTGTCTGCGCCAGGTCGATGCGCGATTGCCCCGGCTTTCTGCCCACGCCGGACGTAATGATTACGATATCCGAACCCGCCGCGTCGGAATAATCTCCTTCGTATACGTTGGCGGGCGATAAAAACGGCGTCGCCTGTTTGATATCCATCGCTTCGGATTCCGCTTTTTCCGAATTAACGTCGATTAAAACGATCTGAGAGACCGAACTGCTTGCCACCAGAGTGTAGGCGATGGTTGCGCCCACCGATCCGACGCCGATAATTGTAACTTTGTTGTTCATAGGATACCTCTTCCTTTGATGATTTCGCGTTATTTTACGTTGTTTCGCGTTTTTTGGTTTTTTACGCCCGACGGCACTTTTCCTATGGCGATTTTCCGCGTTTTTTGCAAATAACCCTCGCCGCCCGCCGTTTTTCGACGTATATATTATACCACAAGCCAAAATTCAACGCAAGTTTTCGTAAAGGTTTGCAAAAGTTTTCGCTCGCTGTTACCTTTCCTCTTTTTTTCACAATTTTTCGATAAAATAAAACATTTACAGAAAAAAATTTTCACATGTTTTTCGTAGAAAAACGCCCTTTTCCCTCCGGGAAAAAAGACGTTTTACGGGCGCAAAGCGCCGCCTGATTTTTTGTTCTCTCTTGCAAGCCTGCTTAGCAAGACGGCAAAAAATACAGATATTTCGTCGATTAACAAAACATTACGGTTTCAGAACCGCGACGCGCGTTTTTCCGCTCGTTTTATTCGCCGCGCGGCGTTTTGCCCGGGCGCAAGGGTATTCTTCCTCTTTAACGCATACGGCGCAGTATTCGTAAGTACCGCATTTATCTTCGCCCGCTTCGAAACTTTCTTTCCACTTTAACTCGTCCAATTTTTTCTGTTCGTTTTTGTAACTATACATAATTTCTCTCTCCTTTTAAAAAGATTTTTTCTTTCTATTCTATTATACGAAAAGAAAAACGCAGATTCAAGCGTTTTTTATTGCGAAAAAAAGGTTTTTTCGGAAAAACAAGGAAAGTCGGCGATAATCAGCCTGTTCAGGCGCCCTTTTTCCTGATATTTTTTTTTGGCGTTAACCGCCTATAACGCCTCCGCATGCGTTTTTTCGTACAGAACGTCGTACGTCTCTTTTTTAAACGAATTGCCGAGCCGTTCGGTAACCGACGCCGTTCCCGCCGCCACCGCGCGGCGCAACACTTCGCTTGAAGGCAGCCCCTGCGTAAGCGCCATCGTCGCCGCCGCAACCATCGCGTCGCCCGCGCCTACGGATGATTCCACCGTAACGCTTTCCGCCTTGCAGTAATACGCTTCGTTTTCGTTTACGAGCATCGCGCCTTCGCTTCCCAGCGACAACAACACGTTTTTCGCTCCCGCTTTAATCAATTCCCGCACGGCGACGAGCAATTCTTCCCGCGAAGAAAATTCCCTGCCGAACGTTTCGGTAAGTTCGTCGAGATTGGGTTTGATTAAATCCACGCCCGCTTCCAAAGCGGCTTTTAACCGTTCCCCGTACGTATCCGCAACGATAAGCGGCGCTCCTTTCGCCGCCTGCACGAGTTCTTTATAGTACGAGGCGGGCGTTCCTTTTGGCGCTCCGCCCGAAATCACCGCCGCTTCGTAGCGGGGAGAATGTATCCGCACGAAATCGAGAAGTTCGCGCAATTTTTCTTTCGTTACCGCTTTCCCCTCCTCGTTCACTTCGGTAAGCGTGCCGTTTGCGTCGATAAATTTGTAATTTTCGCGCACCCGCCCCGGATTCCAGATGAAACTGAACGGAATGCCTTCTTTATCCAACGCTTGTTCAAACAGCGATCCGTTTTCGTTATACATAAAACCGGTAACGAACGCTTTGCCGCCCAGGCGCGTAATGCCCGTCGCCACGTTGTTCGCCTTACCCGCGTACGTTACGCTTTTTTCGCCTGCCGTATTGGTTTTGCCAAGCGTGAATTTTTTCATTTTTGCGGTAATATCCACGCACGGACTCATTCCCACCGTAAGAATCATCGGTTTTCTCCTTTGCGATAATCTTTACGCCGCACGGCGCATAAACGCAACGTAAAACGTATGCCGGATCGCCGTAAAACATAAAGAAAAAACCGCCGTTTTCCGCTATATACGGAACACGAACGGATTGTTCTTTGTTACATCGAAATCATTTGCAATGTTTCGTATAACTCGTAATTAAACTGCTTTTTCATGGATACCGCTTCGATGATATCCATATCGATGATTTCGTTTTTATGAATACCCACCACGCGGTTGCCGATGCCTTCGCAAAGCAGACGTACCGCTTTATTGCCGAATTGCGCCGCCAGCATTCTGTCCGCCATGGAAGGCGAACCGCCGCGTTGCACGTGCCCGATACACGTAGGGCGAACGGTATATTCCGTTACTTCCTGCAACTGCTTGGCAAACTGATCCGCCGACATAACGCCTTCCGCCACCACGATGATGTTGGAATGTTTTCCGCTGGCGCGGGAACGGTTGATTTTCATCACCACGTCTTCCATGTCGAAATTGATTTCCGGCACGATGATGATTTCCGCGCCCGAAGCGATGCCGCTGTATAAGGCGATATCGCCGCAATGACGCCCCATTACTTCCACCACGGAAATTCTTTCGTGCGAGGTCATCGTGTCGCGCAGTTTGTTGATGATATCGAGGCAGGTGTTCACCGCCGTATCGAAACCAAGCGTGTAATCGGTGTATTGCAGATCGTTATCGATGGTACCGGGAATCCCTATGGTAGGCACGCCGTACTCCTCGCTGAGCACCTTGGCGCCGCGGAACGAACCGTCGCCGCCGATTACCACCAATCCGTCGATTTTGTGCTTATCCAGCGTTGCCACGGCCTGTTTCTGCCCCTCTTTGGTGAGCATTTCCAAACAACGCGCCGTACGGAGTTTTGTGCCGCCGCGTTGCACGATATCGGAAACGCTGCGCATTTCGAGGGGAACGAATTCGTCGTCGATCAACCCCGCATAGCCCCGTTCGATACCGTATACTTCCATGCCGAAATAAATCGCCGTACGCACCACCGAGCGAATCGCCGCGTTCATGCCGGGCGCGTCACCTCCGCTCGTTAATAAACCTATCCGTTTCATAACTGACCTGCCTCCCTTCTTTTGCGTCTTAACTTTTTGCGAAAATGTAAAAAATTTTTTCAGCCCTGTTAATAGTCTGCCACACGTCTGTGAATATTATATCAGATGCGACGAAAAAAACAAACTCTTTTGCGCAAAAATCTTTGAATCGCCCGCTTTTTTTCGCTTTTATCTTTTTTTTATTAAAACTAACATTTTCGCCTGCTTATCCGCCGCGTTTATCGCCGATTCGCGCGTTTAAAGCGGTTTTATCACAGCAGTTTTATTTTATCCTCCGTAAGGCAGGTGGAAAGTTCCGCATACAGCGCGCGCGAAAGATTCACTTTCTGCGAACACTTGTACTTTTGGGGTTTCTTTGCTTTATCCACGAAAATCACCTCGGTTTCGCCCGCGTAATACGAAAGCGTATCCGTCAGTTCGTCTACGTCGCGCTCGTCCAGCCCCGTGATATTCAGCCAGAGCGTTTTTTTGCTTTCGTCCGCTTCGATCGCGTAACTTCCCGCCGCGCCGACGGCAGGTTTTTCCACCGTTTTTTCGTCTGCCTTTCCCGCGTTTTCGGGCGGGACGAACTCCGTCATTTTATCCACGATGACGACGGGCGCTTTTTCTTCGGAAATATCGATTTTCCCCGTGAGCGATACCACGCAATCCGCCGCGAGAAAGTTCTTTATTTTATCGTATACTTTGGGGAAACATACGCACTCCACCGTGCCGTACAGATCTTCCACCGTAACGAACGCCATGTACGAGCCGCTCTTCGTCTGCAATTTTTTATACGCTGCGATCATGCCGCCCATGCTCACCTGCTGCCCCGAAGTAATTTCGGCGTATTTTTTCTCGCCCGTTTCCTCGTCCTCTTCGTATTCCAGCATAGAACAGTTGAACGTTTTCTCTTTAAAGTACGGCGCGTATTTTTCGAACGGATGTCCGCTGACGTACACGCCCAGAACGGATTTTTCCAGCGAAAGTTTTTCCGCCTGATCGTATTCGGGAATATCCGGATAATCGATGACGATTTTCTCCTCTTCGATAATGCTGCCGAAAAGGGAAATCTGCGCGCCCGATTTTTGTTTTTCCATAGCGGAAACGCGCGATAGTACGTCCTCGTATACCGCCGCGAACGCCGCGCGCGGATGATGGAAACAATCGAACGCGCCCGCGTAAATCAGGCTTTCCACTATGCGTTTGTTGATATACTTGGCGCAACGCACGACAAAATCGGCGAAATCGGCGAAAGCGCCGTGCTCGTTGCGCTCCCGAATCACCGAATCGATCGCTTCGATTCCTATGCCGCGCAGGGCGCCCAACCCGATGCGCAAGCCGTCGCCTTCCACGGCGAAGATCGTGCGCGAACGGTTGATATCGGGCGGAAGCACGGCTATGCCGCGTTCCTTCATGTACGCGATATATTTGGAAACTTCTTCAATTTTATCCAGACGGTCGTTTAAAATACCCGCCAGAAATTCTTTGGGATAAAAATATTTTAAATACGCCGTGCGGTACGCCACCACGGCGTATGCCGCCGCGTGCGATTTATTGAACGCGTAAGAGGCGAAACTTTCCATATCCGAAAAGATCTTCGCCGCCACTTCCGCCGGAATCCCCTTGGAAACGCAGCCCGTGATGTTGCCGCCTTTATCGATATCTCCGTAGATAAATTTATCTTTCTGCGCCATCAACTCGTCGAGATGTTTTTTCGCCATGGCGCGGCGCACGAGGTCGGCCTGCCCCAGCGAATATCCGGCAAGTTGCTGAAAAATCTGCATTACCTGTTCCTGATACACGATGACGCCGTACGAATTTTTTAAAATAGGCTCTAAAAACGGCGTGTCGTATACGATGCCTTCGGGGTGGTGTTTGTTGCGGATATACGTGGGAATAAAATCCATCGGGCCCGGACGGTAGAGAGAAATACCGGCGATTAAATCTTCAAGGCAGTTGGGTTGCA
Organism: Clostridia bacterium; assembly: GCA_028720205.1. GTDB lineage: Bacteria > Bacillota > Clostridia > Christensenellales > Borkfalkiaceae > Scatosoma. Next base: position 25,499 of record JAQYLE010000027.1, on the reverse strand, counting down.
ACTCCTTCATGAATTTTTTCATGCCGCCCTGTTCAAGTTGGAACACCGCGTCGGTATCGCCGGAAGATATGAGTTGATACGCCTCGGGCACGTCGTAACCGATTTCGTCGAAATTTATATCTATGCCGTAATTTTCTTTGATGTATTGCAGCGTGTTCTGCATATCGGTGAGCGTGGTGAGAGCGAGAAAGTCCATTTTCAGCATACCCACGGCTTCCACTTCTTTCATGTCGAACTGCGTTACGATATCGTCGCCGTTTCGGGCAAGCGGCACGTTATCGGCAAGCACCTTGCGGCAGATAACCACGCCCGCCGCGTGTTCCGAAGTGTTCTTCGGCGTGCCTTCCAGTTTCAGCCCCATATCGATTACGCGGTGCAGTTCTTCGTTGGTCTCGTATACTTCGATAAACTCCGCGTTCTTTTTCGCTTTCTGATCGGCAAGTTTTTTTTCCAGATCTTTTCTGTCTTCCGCCGAAAGATCGGGGTTTTGCAGTTTCTTTTCTATCCCCGCGATTTTCAGTCCGAGCAGTTCTTTAATGCTGGATTTGCCGTCCATCAGTTTCGCCACTTTATCCGTTTCGGAATACGGCACGCCCATCACGCGCCCTACGTCTTTGATGACGGCGCGCGAAGCAAGCGTTCCGAACGTTACGATCTGCGCAACGTTCGTAGGCTTGTATTTCTGCCGCACGTACTCTATCGTTTCGTAGCGGCGTTTTGTGCAGAAGTCCACGTCGAAATCGGGCATGGAAACGCGATCGGGGTTTAAAAAACGTTCGAAAATCAGATCGTAGCGCAACGGGTCTACGTCGGTAATGCCTATCGAATACGCCACGATACTGCCCACGCCGCTGCCCCGCCCGGGCCCTACGGGAATACCGTGCAGACGCGACCAGTTGATGTAATCCCACACGATTAAAAAGTAATCGGCAAACCCCATTTTAATGATGATGCCGAGTTCGTATTCCGCGCGGCTTTTAATTTCGGGCGTAATCTCTTTATAGCGTCTGGGCAGGCCTTCCCACGTAAGACGGGTTAAATATTCGGGCGGCGTTGAGCCGTCGTCGGGCGTGTACAACGGAATTAACGACGTATCGCGAATGGGATTTCCCTTTTTATCGAGGTCGAACACCGGCTCCTCTATTTTATTCGCTATCGCACGGGTGTTGGTAATCGCCTCGGGCACTTCCCTGAAAAGTTCCGCCATTTCGTCGCCCGATTTCATATAAAATTCGTGCGAGCCGAATTTCATGCGCTTAGGGTCGGCAAGCGTCTTTTTCGTCTGAATGCAAAGCAGAATGTCCTGCGCTTCCCAGTCCTCTTTGTTGATATAGTGCACGTCGTTCGTCGCCACCATCTGAATGTTGAGTTCGCGCGCAAGACGTATGAGTTGCGGCAGCACTTCCCTGTCCTCGGGCAAGTCGTGATCCTGCAATTCAATGTAAAAATCTTCGCCGAACACGTCCTGCATTTCCTTAGCGAACGCTTTTGCGCCCTCGTAATCGCCTTCCATAATCAGGCGCGGAATCCGCCCCGCCAGGCAGGCGGAAAGGCAGATCACCCCTTCGTGATGCTCTTTAATCGATTTGTAATCGGTGCGCGGTTTGCCGTAAAACCCGTCGATATACGACATGGAATCGAGTTTTACTATATTTTTATACCCCGTTTTGTTTTTGGCGAGCAACACGATGTGTTCGGTTTTCGTGCCGAAACGGTGATCGTACATATCGTCGGTAACGTACAATTCGCAACCGATAATGTACTTCAAGCCGCGCTTTACGCACTCCTCGGCAAAATACAACGTGGCGTACATATTGCCGTGATCGGTCACCGCGCAGGCGTCTATCCCGTTTTTCACCATATGTTCCACAAGATCTTCCACTTTCGCCATGCCGTCTAAAAGGGAATATTCCGTATGCAGATGCAGATGCACAAAATCCGTCATGTTTTTATCCTTAGATTGTTTTTTGCTTTTTTTGTTATGTACCCGTTTTTTTTACCCGTTATCCGTCTTTTCCGCGCGGCTTCCGGGCAATTTATCCGCGACGTCCATGAGTTTACGTATGCGGTGATTCAAACAACTTTTCGAAACGTTCATCCGATCCGCCATCTCTTTCAGCGACATTTCGGGATGAGAAACGCGGAACTTAATCGTTTCTTTCAGTTCCGCGGACAACTGCTTGTCGGCGCCTGCCGCCGTAATCTTTTCTATCGCCAGCACCTGTTTCACCGCCGCCGTAGCCGTTTTATCCGCGTTGGACGAAGAACAGTTGGCGGCGCGGTTCAATCGGTTGTTCAACTCGCGCCGTTTGCAGAATTCCGTAAATTTTTTCAAAGCGTTTTCCGTGCCGAGCACGGAAAGAAAATCGGAAATCGCCTCTTTGCTTTTCATATACGCCACCGTTTCGCTGCCGCGACGCACGCATTTAAACAGCAGATCGCTTTTTTCCGCCATGGCGCAGAATTCCTTCGCCGTTTTTTCCTCGTCGCCCTCCCCGTAAGCGCCGTACGGAAACGCGAATTCGAGGTGATACCCCGTCTTGGTATCGCCGAGCGGCAACGTTACGCTTCCCCCGCCCAGAAACGCGCCCGAAAGATACGCCCGACGCAGTTTTTCCGTTTTAAAAAACGCTTTCGGCACGCCGTTTAAAAGCCCTTTGCGTTTATCGAACAGTCCCAACGTTTCAAGAACCGCGTCCGCGCTTTTTTGATATTCCAGAATCAGGCGGCTTCTGCCGCGCAGCCTGTCCTTCACCGCGCGGGAAACCGAAAGCCTTTCGCAAAATACGTTGTAAAACAAATCGGTAAAATATTCCGCCACCCGTTCCGTTTCGGAAACCAAAAAAAACTTCGGTTCTTTTTGCGGGGGTTGACTTTCGCCGACCGGGTTATACGGGCGCGACGTGTTCGCCGCGCTTTGCTTTTCTTCCGCAAACACGCCGCACACCGAAAAATACGCGGAAAGCGCCGCTTTCGCCTCCGCGTTATCGCACGGCTTTTTCATCAGTTCTTTTTTTATGTCCGACGTAAAATTCATTTTTTCCCTACCCGTTTTTTATCGCGTTTAAAAAGCGCCGGAGGCGTGATCACCCTTCTTTCGGTTCGCAGACCGCCGCGCCTATCTGCCGTTTTTGAAGGCGGCGAACCTGAACGCAGGTTCTCTGCCGTTTATATTGTCTATCCGATCGAGCGGCACCCCCACGCGTTGAATCTGTTCTTCCGCCGGAGCGAAATCGCCCACGCGCGATGCGGAATGCGCGTCGGAATCGAGCACGAAACGCACGCCCGTATCGCATACGGCGGCAAGTTCCTCGTCGGTTAAATGCCGTTTTTTGGAATTGAGTTCGATATACGTGCCGTAATCGCGCGCGCATTTCGCCACTTCCGCAACGTTACACGGACACTTATAGCCGAGGTGAGATATAATATCCACGGGATTGTTTTTTATGGCGTTAATATAGGCGCGCGTATTGTATTCCACAAGTTTTTCCGGCGGATTTTTCCCCTTTTTAAACTTGTCCTGTATAAGGTTACCCCAAAAATAACGCCTGAAATCGCCCGGCGTAGCATACGTTACGCACACGTGTTTTCCGGCGACGAACAAGTCGAAGTCGTCGTAATCTTTATCGGTGATATCGGTAAGTCCGCTTTCGCCGCGGATATTCGCCTCCATGCCGACCAGCACTTTTACGCCCGTTTTTTCCTGCGCGGCGCGGCATTCCGCCTGCAAAAACGGCACTTTTTTGCGCCGTAAGCCGAAAAAAATATGCGAATAGCCGTGATCGGTTATTCCTATCGCTTTCAGCCCTTTCTCCTTTGCCGCCAGCGCGTTTTCGAGCACGGTGTTTTTGCCGTGCGAATACGGAGTATGCGTATGGTAATCTGCCGTAAGTATCATTTCGTTTCCTTTTGTTTCCGCGAAAAACTCTCGCGCGGTTATGCTTGCGGTTATGCTTATGGTATTGCCGCGCGGTTATTGCTACATGCGGTTATTGCCACATGTCTTTTAAATAGCGGATTTCCTCTTCCAGTTTTACGCCCTGCGTTTCGTACACTTTCCCGCGCACGGTTTCTATCAATTCGCACACGTCGCGATACGTTGCGCCGCCTTCGTTGATGATAAAATTCGCGTGCCGTTCGGAAACGCGCGCCCCGCCCGCCTTAACGCCTTTCATGCCCGATTGTTCGATAAGTCGCCCCGCCGAAACGCGGCGCTCGCCGTTATCGGGCGAAAGAGGATTTTTAAAAATACAACCGAGACTTTTTCCCTTGGGGAGTTCCGCACGCCTTTCCCGCAAGAGGCGAAGATTTTCCGCCACCGTTTCGCTCGTTGCCTTTTTTAAACGGAGGGTAACGCCTAAAATCGTTTCTCCGCTGTGCATAAACGCGCTGTCTTTGTACGAAAAACGGCATTCGCGCTGCGTATACACGTGCATTTCCCCGTTGCCGTAAGCAAGGACGGATTCTAAAATATCGGAAATATGCCTGCCGTTCGCGCCGGCGTTCATATACGTCGCGCCGCCGATACTGCACGGAATCCCCTCTAAAAATTCCGCGCCCGTCAACCCCGCGGCAAGCGTTTTTTGCAAAAATTCCGCGCCGGTAACGCCGCAGAATGCAAAGACGTTTTCGCCGTCTATCGCCAGAGAACGCAGATGTTTTGTAAAAATCGCCGCGCCCTTTAACTCCTCGCCGTCATCGGGAAACAGCACGTTCGACGCCGTACCCAGAAGCGCGAAGCGGAGATCGGCTTTTTTCAACTCGTCGATAAGTTCCGTCAGCCCCGCCAGCGTATCGGGATAAAACGCCAACAAAATCGTGCCGCCTACGCCTATCGAAGATACCTTGGATAAATCGAGGTTCTGCCGACGGCCGATAAAAACGCCGCGGGCGGCAAGGTTTGCACACGAACGCATAAACCGCGTAGTTAAATCGGCGTTTTCGCCGCCGTTGCAACCGGCAAATGCGTTTGTATCCGTTTTTTTTCTATCTTCGCCGTTATCTTTTCCGCTGAAATCGCGCACCCTTTTTTTTCTCCTTTATTGTAGCATATTTTTTTCTAATTTAAAAGTGTTTCGGGGTGTGTTTCACAGGGTTTTAAGAATTTTTTTCAACTCCGTCACATTGCCGTTGCGCGCGTATCCGTCCGCTTTTGCATACGCCGCGTCGGAGAGAAACACGCCGATCGTACGTTTTATCCCCGTATCGAACCAACCGCTTTCCAGTTGCGCCGATAACGCCGTTTCCGCGCTTTCCGCCGCAATCGGCGCGTAAATTTTAAAGTAAGGCGAAAACATGCCGATTTTATACAACGCGCTCTGTACCTCGTGCGAAAGCAGGTATTTCAAAAACGCGGCGCATTCTTCCCCCGCTTGTTTCTGCGCGGCGTTTGCGTTGCTTCTGTGCGTAACGCCTATGTACTGGTATAAATCGTTGTAGTCCGAAACGGCGCATGCGCGAACTTCCGCGCCGCGCGAACAGAACCGGTACGCGTCGCGCTGCGTGCCCAGAAGATATTCGGCGTCTCCGTTTAAAAACGCCGCGTATGCCGCAACGCTTTTTTTAACGTTTTCGTCGTTTCCCTTTCCCAGCCTGAGCGCCGCCGCCACCGTTGCGAGATTTCCTCCGCCCGAAGAGATCAGCGTCGTATCCGCGCCGACCCGCGAAAAATCGTCCGTTCGGGAATATAGCGCGTAACAGCCGCAACACCAGGCGATCGCCGCCGCTTCGCCGCCGTTTTGTCCGGTTGCGCCCGCATACGCCGCCTCGCGCTTTCCCGCCTGTTTTTCGCTTTCCGCGGAAAGCAATCCGGATATTTTCAGCGCGGAAAACATAGCGGGATCTGCGTTCAACCCTATGCCGAACGAAAGCATATCCGGATAATTTCCGCTTTCAAACGCCGCTTCCGCACCCGCCGCGGAGTACGAGGAAACCATGATTATGATTTTTTTATTCTGTTTACAATAAGAAAGAGCGACGTTTTTTAAAAACGAGGCGCGCGAACCCTTTCCCCCTTCGAAAGTATCGATATGCCACAGCGAAAGAACGACGGGGCGTTCCGATTGATTCTTTTCTTCCGCCGCGCCGCGGGAAGAAAGCGAGGGAAAAGCATAAAAAACGGATAGGAGAAGCACGGCGCAGAGCGCGCTCCACCACAATGCGTTTTTTATCAGATTTTTCAGGCGGAATTTAAAAAACTTCATCGTTTATACATACGTTTTTCGCCGCCCGTTTATGCGATATTTCCGCGCTTTTTCTTTACCGCACTCTTCTTAGCCGCTCTGTTTTTATCGCCAAAAGGCAAAAAAAACGTGCGGATAAAGCGTATTGTTCCGCACGCGAAAAGTTTCGTCTTTCTTTTAGTCTTTACGGTGTTCGATATCGGCGCCGCTTAACGAATTATCCTGCATAACTACGCCGCGCCTCATTTTTTCGTAGCCGTATTTTTTGCGTATTTCCGCCACCGCCTCTTCCGCGCGGAGGCGTTTTTCGTAATTTTTCTTCGTCTCTTCGTCCAGAAACGATAGTTGCTCCTGATGAAAATCGAACCCCGAAACGGTTACGCCCAGCATATGCGCTTTATGCCCCGCGGGAAATTCCTGCGCATAAAGTTCGCACGCCGCGCGGGCAATATCTTCGCACAGCGCGGTCGGCGTTATTTTTTTCTGCCGCGTCGCCTCGTTGAAACGTTCGTCTTTCACCGTGATATGCACGGTGGAGCACTTGCCCACGTCTGCCGCGCGAAGCCTTGACGCAACGCTTTCCGCAAGCGCGTAAAATACCCCTTTTATCTGTTGCATATCGCCGATATCCTGCGGCAAAGTCATAGAATTGCCGATCGACCTGATTTCGTTCGCCTGACTTTTTACCGGTTCGTCGTCTTCTCCGCGCGCGTTTTTCACAAGAATAGCGCCGCGCTTGCCAAACAGGCGTTGCATCAGCGCCGGGTCGGCGTCCGCCAGATCGCCGATGGTGCGTATCCCGCGCGCGATCAGCGTTTTCGCCGTGTTCTCCCCCACGTACAAAAGCGCCGAAACGGGCTGAGGATATACTTTTTGTTTATAGTTTTCGCGCGTGATTGCCGTTACCGCGTCCGGCTTTTTCATCTCCGAAGCGAGTTTCGCGTAAATTTTATTGAACGACACCCCGACGGATACGGTAACGCCCAGTTCCTCTTTTACCGCATAGCGTATTTCTTCGGCAATTTTTTCTCCGCCGCCGAAAAGCCGCAGACTCGCCGTAACGTCCATCGCGCATTCGTCGATGGAAAGCGGTTCTATTACGTCGGTATACCGCGCGTAAATATCGCGCACCGCGTTTGAATAGCGGTTATACTGCGAAAAATGCGTGGGTACGCGTAATACGTGCGGACATTTTTTCAGCGCGGAGTATACCGTTTCCGCCGTGCGGATACCGTATTTTTTCGCCTCCTCGTTCTTGGCAAACACTACGCCCAGCCGTTTTTTCTCATCGCCGCATACAATCAGCGGCTTGCCTTTATATTCCGGGTGCAGCGCCGTTTCCACCGAAGCGAAAAAATTATTCAGATCGGAATATAAAATTACTCTGTCTGCCATAGTTTCCCCCTTCTTATGTACGCGGCGATTGAAAAATGCAAAAACGCGCCCTTCCGCTTACCCTGCTGCGGCGAAAAACGGAAAGAACGCGTTTGAAAAAACGGTTCGGAAACCTTATTTGATAAACGCCTTGCAGGCAAGGTACATTTCGTACACGTCCGCCTTGGAGATCACTTCGTACGGCGAGTGCATAGAAATAACCGCCACGCCGATATCTACGGTGTCGATATTTCTGTTGGCGATATATTTCGCCACCGTGCCGCCGCCGCCCTGATCTACTTTGCCGAGTTCGCCCGTCTGCCAGATCACGCCTTCGTCGTTAAAGATTTTGCGGACTTCCGCCATAAATTCCGCGGAAGCGTCGTTCGAACCGCTCTTACCGCGCGCGCCCGTAAACTTGGTAAGCCCCGCTCCGCAGGAAAGATAGGTGGAATTCATCGGCTCGTTCACGTCTTTGAAATTAGGGTCGTACGCGGCGTTTACGTCCGCCGAAAGGCACTTCGAACGCGCGCGGATCGCCGCCGACGTTGTGCCGAACGAATCGGCGATGACGTCGATAAGATCGGTAAACACGGCGCACTGCATACCCGTATTGCCTTCGCTGCCGATTTCCTCTTTATCCGCCAGCACCACCATCACCGTTTTATCCTGCGATTCACCGTCTAACAAGGCGGTATACGCGGGGAAGGAACAAACGCGGTCGTCGTGCCCGTACGCGCCGATCAGCGCCCTGTCGAACCCGATGTCGCGCGCTTTGTATGCGGGAACGAGCGAAAGTTCCGCGGAAAGAAAATCCTCTTCCTTTATGCCGTATTTTGCATAGAGAATATGGAGCAGATTTTCTTTTACCGTTTTGTCGCCGTCCTCTTTCGCCGCCGTGTACGGAACGTTGCCCAGCCAGATATTCAGATCTTCGCCCGAAAACGCCTCGGCAAGCGTTTTGGTGTTCTGTTTCTGCGAAAGGTGCGGCAACAGATCGCTGATATAGAATACGGGGTCGTTTTCGTCCTCGCCGATAACGACTTCTTTTTTACTGCCGTCGCCCAGAATCACCGCGCCGTGCAAAGCAAGCGGAATAGTCGTCCACTGATATTTTTTAATGCCGCCGTAATAATGCGTTTTGGCAAGCGCCACGCCGTCGGATTCGTACAGCGGCACCTGCTTTAAATCGAGGCGCGGACTATCGATATGCGACGCCACGATACGTATCCCGTCTTTTTTAACGTCGCCCGTACCCACGCGGATGAGATAGATATTTTTACCGCGGTTGTTGTAATATACTTTATCGCCCGGTTTTAACTTCGCACCGAACTCATAGGGTTTATAACCCTGTTTTTCCGCTTCCGCCGCAACGTACGCGCACGCTTCGCGTTCCGTTTTAGCCTTGTCGATGAACTCTTTATACCTCTCCGCATAGGCGAAGATATTTTTCATCGTCTTTTCGTCCGCCGTTTCGTATACGTTCGTTCTTTTATATGCCAGTTTGCTCATTTTCTTTCGTACCTCCCGTATGAGTTTTTAAATATTTCCGGTAATTTTATCGCAAAGTTTTGCTTTTTATCGTTACGTCAATGCAAAAAGCCTTTTATAATCTGTTCTTCCGCTTCTTTTTCGCTTAACCCCAGCGTCATCAGTTTTATCAGTTGCTCGCCCGCGATTTTGCCTATCGCCGCCTCGTGCACGAGTTCCGCGTTTACGTCGTTTGCCGATAAACAGGGCGCCGCCGTAACCGACGCTTCGTCCATGATGATGGCGTCGCACTCCGTATGCCCGCGACATGCCGCGTTACCGTTCATCGCCGAACGGAAACTCTGTTTCGATTGTTCCGCCGCCACCGACCGCGAAACCACGTCCGCGCCCGAATCCTTGCCGTTCAGATCCACCGAAAAATCGGTGCTCGCCCGTTGCGTGCCGTTGGTGTAAATCTTTTCGCGTATGGTAATATGAGATTTTTCGCCCAGCGTGGCGCGCGTAACGCGGTGCGTGTCGTCTACGCCTTTAATCTGCGTGGTTTCCATCTCCATGTATGCGCCGTCGGCAAGATAAACAACCGTTTCGGGATTCATTACGCGCTTCGCTTCGCCGTCTCCTTCGCCGTAATGCCGCTCCACGTATTTCACTTTCGCGTTTTGTTCCACGTGAAACGTATGCACGCCGTCGTGGCGGGAAGAGGCTTTGCCGCAACTGTGTATACCGCACCCCGCGATAATCAGCACGTCGCTGCCCTCGCCTACGTAAAAGTCGTTGTACACCGTTTCGCCGTACCCCGCCTCGCTGATGATTACGGGAATATGCACGCTTTCGTTTTTCGTATTCGGTTTAATAAAGATATCTATGCCCGATTTACCGTCTTTCCGCGGCGAAATCACGATATTTTCGGTAGAGCGCCTGCCGGCGGACTTCCCGTTTTCGCGAAGGTTATACGCCCCCTCGGGCACGCCGTGCAGATCGGCGATTTTTAAAAGTAAATCACGTTCCAACGCGTCCATTGTCGTTCGCCTCCCCTACGCTCTGTCGCGACGTGCGGCGCCCGATTGCGCCGCCTTTTCTAACTTGCTTTCCAGCGTTTTGCACGTTGCGCCCGAATTTAAAATTGCCGGCAGTATCTCCGCTCTTGCGCCCTGTTTTTGCACTTTGCCGCCCGAAAGAACGATAATCTCGTCCGCTACGCTTAAAATGCGCTCCTGATGCGAAATGATTACGATATCGCCGCGCGTTTTTTCCCGCATCGTTTCGAATACGCTAATCAGATTGGAAAAACTCCATAAATCGATGCCCGCTTCGGGCTCGTCGAACAAAGAAAGTTTTGTGCCGCGCGCTAAAATCGTGGCGATTTCGATGCGTTTGAGTTCCCCGCCCGAAAGCGAGGCGTTTACTTCTCTGTCCAGATAATCCCGCGCGCAAAGTCCTACTTCCGAAAGATATTCGCACGCCGAAGCCACCGTGGCGTTTTTGCCCGCCGCTATCGAAAGCAGATCTTTTACCGTTAGTCCTTTAAAGCGCACGGGTTGCTGAAAGGCGTACGAAATACCCTTTTTCGCCCGCTCCGTTACGGAAAGATCGGTTATATCCTCGCCGTTCCAGAATACTTTTCCGCTCGTGGGGCGGATTATGCCCGCTATCACTTTGGCAAGCGTTGATTTTCCGCCGCCGTTCGGCCCCGTCAGCGCAACGAAACGCCCGCCGAGCGTTAAAGATACGTCGTCGAGCACGTCCTTTTCGCCGGCTTCGTCTTTTACGTGATAGGTAATGTTGCGTAATTCAATCATTTGTTATTACTCCGCTCCGTTTTTTTCCGCCCTGCGTTTTGCCTCATGCTTTACGGCGTACCGCGTAAGCATTATGCCCCGCACGCCGACGTTTCAAACGGATTTTTTCTTAGCGCCGCTTGCAATAACGCCGAAAATTTAAAAAATCTCCATATAATAGGCGTGCTCTTTTAAAAACGCGCGCTTTTTTTTATACTGCGGCTCGTATCGTTCCACAATCGACCAGAACCGCGCGGAATGGTTCTTTTCGAAGGTATGCGCAAGTTCGTGGACGACGACGTACCGCGCGATTTCTTCTTCCGCGTAAATCAGGCGATACGAAAAATGCAATTTATTATCGTACGAACACGAACCCCAACGCGTTTTCGCGCCGTTCACCGAAACCGAGGCGTATTCAGCGCCCATACGCGCCGCAACCGCCTGCGTTTCGCGCGTGAAAAATTCTTTCGCCGTCTTTTTTAAAAAACGGACGAGCCGCGTTTCCGGTTCATCTGCGGAAAGGTACAACACGTCGCCGCAAAGCCGCGCCGGCTTTGCTTTTTCCTCTCCGCCCTGCGAATACAACGCTATGCTAACGGTTTTGCCGAACAGCGGAAACGAAACGCCGTTTTCCGCCGCATGCGGCACGCCTTGCGCGGGCAACGCGGACAGCGCGTGGTTTACCTGCTTTTGCACCCAGCCGCTTTTTTCGCGCAGAAAATTTAAAATTCTTTGCGGCGAACAACGCGCGGGCGCGCGCACCGTTACTTTCCCCGTACAATCCACGCCGACCGACAGCGTTTTGCGGCGGGAAAACACCGTTTCGTATGTAAACGGCAACGCGGAAAAAACCGTGCCGGTTTCCGTATGTTTCACGGAAAATTATCGCTCGTACCCGTTAGGGTTATTGCTCTGCCACTTCCACTGCGAAGCGCACATTTCTTCTATGCCGTACTTTGCCTTCCAATGCAGTTCTTTTTCCGCTTTGTCCGGGCAGGCGTAGCACGCCGCGATGTCGCCGCTGCGGCGCGGGCAGATTTCGTAAGGCAGTTTTTTTCCGCACGCCTTTTCAAACGCGTGAATCATATCCATAACGCTGTATCCGCGCCCCGTGCCGAGGTTGTAGATATGCACGCCCGCTTCCGCGCAATGCTCTATCGCCGCGATATGCCCCAGCGCCAGATCAACCACGTGAATATAATCGCGCACGCCCGTGCCGTCCGGCGTATCGTAATCGTTGCCGAACACGCGGATACATTTTAATTTTCCGCTGGCCACCTGCGCCACGTACGGCATTAAATTGTTGGGAATCCCTTTGGGATCCTCGCCGATTCTGCCGCTTTCGTGCGCGCCTACGGGATTGAAATAACGAAGCAGTATCACGTTCCATTCGTTATCCGCTTTATACACGTCCTGCAATACCGTTTCAAGCATCAGTTTGGTGCTGCCGTACGGATTTGTGGTGGAAAGGCGGCAGTTTTCGTCCAGCGGCAGACGTTCGGGCGTGCCGTACACCGTGGCGGAGGAAGAGAAAATTATCTTCTTTACGTTGTTATTCTGCATTACTTCTAAAAGCGCCACCGTGCCGCCTATGTTATTATCGTAATACTTCAAAGGAATGCGGCAACTTTCGCCCACCGCTTTCAACCCCGCGAAATGAATGACCGCGTCGATTTTGTGCGCCTTGAAAATTTTATCCAGCCCCTCTTTGTCGCGGATATCCGTTTCGTAAAAAGCCACTTTTTTGCCCGTGAGTTCTTCCACGCGGCGAAGGCTTTCTTTGCTGGAATTGCAAAGATTATCCGTCACCACCGCTTCGTACCCTTTGTTTAAAAGTTCAAGAACCGTGTGCGAACCGATATATCCCGATCCGCCCGTAACCAGAATCGTCTGCATGTTTTTTACCTCTTACTGATAATTTTTCGAAAAAACGCGTATAAGTTAAAAGTTAAAATATCATCGCGGAAGTCTGCGGCCTTATTCGTCGCTTTTTCTGCGTTTTTCTTCCGCTTTTTCGTCCCCGACGTCTTCGTCCGCGCGGCGGGAACGGATTTTCAGCACTTTCTGCTTTGTGGTTTTAACTACTTTTATTTCCAGAAATTTATAGCGGAGCACTTCGCCTACGGGCGGTATGCCGCCGTATTTTTCCATCACCCAGCCGCCTACGGTATTCGCCTCGAAGTTCTCGTCCTCTTCGCCGATATCGTACAAACCGAAAAACGTTTCTAAATCGCACTTGCCGTCCACCCAGTATTCGCCTTCGGAGATTCTGCCGTACAGCACTTCTTCTTCGTCGTGTTCGTCCCAGATTTCGCCGACGAGTTCTTCCAGAATGTCTTCCAGCGTAACGATGCCCACCAGTCCGCCGTATTCGTCCGATACGGCAGCCATGTGTATTTTCTGCTTCTGCAATTGCTTTAACAGCGCGGAAATACGCGTGTATTCGGTTGTGAAAGCAATTTCCTGCACTACGTGAGCAATCTCTTTGTCGCCGCCAAGATACGCGGTGTAAAAATCGCGCTCGTGAATCAGCCCTATCACGTTATCGATGGTGTCTTTATATACGGGCAGACGCGAATAGCAATTTTCTTTAAACAACGCGAAAATCTCGTCCATACTCGCGTTTATGTTCACCGCCACCACGTCTACGCGCGGAACGAGAATATCCTCTACTTTCAGATCGTCGAATTCCAGGGCGGAACGCACCAGTTCCGATTCGTCCTCTTTCAACGTTCCGTCCTCTTCCGCCTCGTTGACGAGCGATATGAGTTCCTCGTCGGTGATCGTATCGTTGGGCTTTAAGCGGAAAATGCGCGCCAGCAGTTTTTTATAGCCGTTGAACACATAGCCCAGCGGCAGGAAAAGCCAGTAGCACACCTGCACGAACGGATACAGCCAGAAGGCAAATTTTTCGGGATACACCGCCGCAAAATATTTGGGCGTTATTTCGCCGAAAATCAAGACCGCCGTCGTCATTACAATCGTGGAAATCGTAGTGGAATCCAGCGAGGAATTTACAAGCAGGCGGGAAAAAAGCACGGTGGCAAGCGCCGAAGCCGTCAGATTTACGATATTGTTGCCGATCAGAATCGTCGTAATGAGTTTATCGTATTTTTCTTCCGCGAATTTGCATACCCGATCGGCGTGTTTCTTGCCAAGCGCCGCCATACTTTTTAATTTTATGCGGTTGGCGCAGGAATACGCCGTTTCCGTAGCGGAAAAAAGTCCCGAAAAAATTATCAGTACGACGACCGAAATAGTTAGGGGTACCATTGTGTCCTCCGTGGAAAGGTTTTGAAGTTTGCCGCCTTTCCGATTGTTTATTATAGTATATTTCGCTGCGTTTGTCAAGATAACTGACGGGGATAACGAAAAAAACTGTTTTCCGAATAGAAAAAAAGGCGGAATTCCGCCCTTTTTCAACCGTTTTTTTACCGTATTTTTTTACCGTATTTATTTACCGTATTTTATGTACTCTGCCTGACATAGCGCTTTATCTTGTTTTTAAAACGCGCTACTTAACCGATTGCGTTTTTTCTTTGGGAATAACGTCGTGCGCGCCGCCCTCCACGATACTCGTTTCCGAAACCAGCGTGAGTTTGGCTTTCTGCTGCAACTCCTTGATGGTGAGCGCGCCGCAGTTGCACATGGTGGATTTCACTTTGGAAAGCGAAATCGCCACGTTGTCTTTGAGTTTGCCCGCATACGGCACGTACGAATCGACGCCCTCTTCGAACGAGAGTTTTTTATCGCCGCCCAGATCGTATCTCTGCCAGTTTCTCGCACGGGCGGAACCTTCGCCCCAATATTCCTTGAAATAGTTGCCGCCCATCATGATTTTGTTGGTGGGGCTTTCGTCGAACCGCGCGAAATATCTGCCCAGCATTACAAAGTCCGCGCCCATGGCAAGCGCCAGCGTAATATGGTGATCGTACACGATACCGCCGTCGGAACACACGGGAATATACACGCCCGTCTCCTGAAAATACTTATCGCGTTCTTTGCACACTTCGATCAGGGCGGTGGCTTGTCCTCTGCCGATTCCCTTGGTTTCGCGCGTGATACAGATCGAGCCGCCGCCGATACCCACTTTTATAAAGTCGGCGCCGCAGTCGGCAAGAAAACGGAATCCGTCCGCGTCCACCACGTTGCCCGCGCCCACTTTCACGCTGTCGCCGTAGCGTTCGCGTATCCAGGAAAGCGTGCGCTTCTGCCATTCGGAAAAACCTTCGGACGAATCGATGCAGAGTACGTCCGCGCCCGCGTCGATCAGGGCGGGAACGCGTTCGGCGTAATCGCGCGTGTTGATGCCCGCGCCCACCACGTAGCGCTTCTGCTCGTCTAACAGTTCGTCGGGGTTTTGTTTATGCGAATCGTAATCTTTGCGGAATACAAAACAGCAGAGTCTGCCGTCTTTTTTTATAATGGGCAAAGAATTGAGTTTATTATCCCAGATGATGTCGTTGGCCTCTTTTAACGAAACGCCTTCGGGCGCCGTTACCAGGCGGGAAAACGGCGTCATGAATTCCTTCACTTTCGTGGTTTTATCCATACGGCTTACGCGATAATCGCGGCTGGTTACTATTCCCACCAGTTTGCCTTCCGCCGTGCCGTCCTCGGTTACCGCCACCGTGGAATGCCCTGTTTTTTCTTTTAATTTAATAATATCTTCCAGCGTATCTTCGGGCGAAACGTTGGAATCGCTGGTGACGAAGCCCGCTTTGTAATTTTTGGCGCGCGCCACCATCGCCGCTTCGTCCTCTACCGACTGCGAACCGTATATAAACGACACGCCGCCTTCCGTAGCCAGAGCAATCGCCATTTTATCGCCCGAAACCGACTGCATGATTGCCGAAACCATGGGAATATTCATTGTAATTTTTGGTTGTTCGCCTTTTTTGAATTTTACCAGCGGCGTTTTTAAAGACACGTTTGCGGGAATCGCTTCCGCGGAAGAATAGCCGGGGATCAGAAGGTATTCGTTAAAAGTATGCGACGGTTCGTTGATGTATTGCGCCATAAGCGTTTCTCCTTTTTTCGTTTTATACAGTGTATTTTTATCCGGCGCAAACCGCCGGTGCGACGTTGGTTATAAAAAGTTCTGCGATAACCGATCTGCGATAATCGATCACCGATCAATAAACGGGAAAACGGGCGCACAGTTCGCTTACGCCTTCGGATATTTCTTTTTTCTTGCTTTCGAAATCGGTGATTCCCTCGTAAATCCACTTTGCGATGAGGTCCATTTCCGCCTCTTTGAATCCGCGCGAAGTGACGGCGGGCGTACCGATACGCAAGCCGCTTGTGATAAACGGCGAAAGCGTTTCGTTGGGTACGGTGTTTTTATTTGCCGTGATATGTACTTCGTCGAGCCGCTTTTCAAGTTCCTTGCCCGTTACGCCGTATTTAGTAAGGCGCAACAGCATTAAATGGTTATCCGTGCCGCCCGAAACCAGATCCACGCCGTAACGTTGCAACTTATCGGCAAGGCGCGCCGCGTTTTTAACGATTTGTTTCTGATACTCTTTGAATTCGGGCGTAAGCGCCTCGCCCAAAGCCACCGCTTTCGCCGCGATGATGTGCATTAAAGGTCCGCCCTGCGTACCCGGAAAAACCGCTTTATCTATCTGCTTCGCGTATTTTTCCTTACATAAAATCATGCCGCCGCGCGGTCCGCGCAGCGTCTTGTGCGTGGTGGTGGTTACCACGTCGGCATACGGTACCGGCGAAGGATGAAGTCCTGCCGCAACAAGTCCCGCGATATGCGCCATGTCCACCATTAAATACGCGCCGACTTCGTCCGCAATCTCGCGGCAACGCTTGAAATCGATAATGCGGGAATACGCGCTGGCGCCTGCCACAATCAGTTTCGGGCGGCATTCCAGAGCGATTTTGCGCATTTCGTCGTAATCGATACGCTCCGTTTCGGGGTTGACTCCGTAAGGCACAACGTTAAAATACTTGCCCGAAATATTCACGGGCGAGCCGTGGGAAAGGTGACCGCCCTGCTGTAAATTCATGCCCATTACCGTATCGCCGGGCTGTAAAAAAGCGAAGAACGCCGCCAGATTGGCGTTTGCGCCGCAATGCGGCTGCACGTTGGCGTGCTCCGCGCCGAACAGTTTTTTCGCGCGTTCGCGGGCAAGATCTTCCACTTTATCCACATACGCGCAACCGCCGTAATAACGCTTGCCGGGGTAACCTTCCGCGTATTTGTTGGTGAGAATCCCCCCCGCCGCCAGAAGCACCGCTTTCGAAACGATATTTTCCGAGGCAATCAACTCGATATTGTTCCTCTGCCGTTCGAGTTCTTCGCCGCAAGCCGCCGCAACCTCCGCATCGTATTCGGAAAGCGCTTCAAAAAAGTTCATCGCCTTTTCTCCTTTTCTCTTGTATTTCCGCTATGTTATTATTATTTTAAACAGTATACCATATTGTCTGCCGCCTGTCAAGGGAAACGCCGGAAATTTGCCGCCTTTTTCCGTTTTTTTCCGCGCTTTTCCGCGTTTATTTCCCTGCGTTACGGCGGGGCGTTTCGGCGGCGGATAGCACGTAAAAATTCTCCGTATCCGCTTTGGAAAAGCGCAGAAATTTAAAGATGACAAACGCCGCCGTACATACGCCCAGACACACGGTAAACGCCATAATGCCTATCGTCGCCCATTCGCCGTGACCGAATCGTTCGACGAGTTGTCCGCAAAAATTGAATACGGCGTGCACCGCCGTTGCGCAGAAGATATTTTTCGTGCACAGCAGAGTAAAGGCGCATATTCCGCCCAGCAAAAACGAATACCCCACCTGCAAAAACACCGCGCCCGAAAAGCCCGAAAACAAATTCAACAGATGCGTAAGACCGAAAATCGCGGAAGACAAAATTACCGCGACGAAAATTTGTTTTCCGTTTGCGCGCCTGTTTTCAAGAAGGGTTAAAAATACCGCGCCGCGAAAAAGTAATTCCTCGAACAGCGCCACGAAAAAGCACTCGGCGGCAAATAATATAATATACCCCGCCAGCGGCAATCCCGCAACGTCGAGCGAAGATTTTTTTACGATTAAACTGAGTATCGGCGGATTGCAAAGCGCAACGATAAAACACGGCAACGCCGTAATAAGCCCGCGAAGCGGCACTTTTCCCGTAACGCGATAGCCGAGATACCGCACCAGAAGCGCCGCCGCCACGCTGCCGAGAATCCGCGTGATTATCGCGTCGACGCCTGACGAAACGACTGCGTTTTTACCCCTGCCGCCGATAAAAAATTCGTACGCCGCCAACATTAACACAACGGCGCCGATAACGCACAGGTACGCCGTACGACGCTTGTTTTCGCTTTTGCTCTCGCTTTGTTTTCGGGAGGCGCTTTTTTCGGCTTCGTTTTGCGCGTTATCGTTCTGATTCCGGTTATTCTGAGCGCCGACGTCGTTTTTGTTATTTTGCGTGTTCATCGTTCGCCCTTCTCCTCTTTCGCGCTTTCCGCTCCGCCGCTTATTTCGCTTTTTTGTTTAAATACGCGACGTACGCGGCGCTCGATAAAGAAAACGGCGACGGAGGCAAGCACAAGCACCACGGCGATGAGTTGCGAAGGCGATAGAAACGAAACTATGGTCTGCCCTCTGTCGTCCGCGCGGGCGTATTCGATGAAAAACCGCCACACGCCGTACAATGCGAGATACAGCGGCAAGCCGTACGGCTGTTTTTTTACCGCCCGCACGTATAAAAACGCGCAAAGCGCAAACAGAAAGAGCGACTCGTACAACTGCACGGGAACGGTATATTGCGTTTTTAACAGAGCGCCGCTTTGCGAAAGCGTTAAAAGAGGCACCGTGAACGCGTGCTTTTCGTCGTATACTTTGCCGTGACAGCACCCTGCGGTGAGACACCCGATTCTGCCCAAAGCATGCGCCGCCGCTACGCAGCATACCGCGATATCCGCCACCGTAAAAAATTCGCGGAGATAATAATCGGGCGTATCCGTCTTTTTAAACGCGATTTTTCCGCCGATAAAATACACCGCCAGAAATATCGCCGCGCCGCCGACGAAGCCGCCGTAAAAGGTCATGCCGCGCCATTCGAAAACGCCCGTTTCTATATAATTGTAAACGCTCTGCGTGAGCAACGCGAAAAACCACCCCCCGCAAATCGCCAGCACGGCGCTGAGAAATACCAGATTCTGTAATTTCCGTTTCAAACCGCGTTTATCGGCAAGGCGCGAAAACAAAATCAGCGCCGCAACCATTCCTACGCCGATAAGAATATCGTATAACGTTAAACCGAAAACAATTTCGTAGGGGTACATCTTTACCGCTCCTTATCTTCTGCGCAATAGTTTTAATAATCTGTACTTTCAATGTAACGCCGCGATTCACGTTTTTAACCGCTGACAGCGAAAAAACAGAATCAATAAAATGCCGTATATTCTCCCCATTGCGCCACAAGCGTTTTTCCTTCGGTATACGTATACGGCAAATTCGGGTTGAATTTTTTGTCCGTGTCCTTTATTTTCCAGCCCTCGAATTCATAGTTCGATGAAGGCGGAACCGGGATTGGAATTACAGGTATTTCGTTGAACGTTACTTCTACGCTTGTTTTTTCAATCGTGGCGCCCGATAAACCTAAATCCAGCGTCAACGTGTATTTTTCAGGCGTTTTTACGGGATAAACAACTACGTCCTCGGTAAGATTAACAAGTTCTTCCTTTGTTTTGTTCCAGGAAGCGACGATATACCCCGGAATTTCAGGCAATTCGGGCAACGCGTTTTCGAACGACTGCCCTTCCTCCACCCATTCGATTACCGGATCTTCCCCGTTTTCCTTTTCGAATCTTACCGCGACTTTCCCCTCGGGGCGTTCTTCGCAACGCGCGTAAAGCGTAACGCTCTGCGCCGTTTTCCACGTGCCGGAAATACCGAAAGGGTTCAAAGCGTCATCCGCAACGGAATACCAATACCAGAAATAATACCCCGCGGGCACGTCGGGCGTAACCAACGTATACGGCGCGTCGTATGTAACCGTTTCCGCGGCGCTTGCGCCTTCGGGCAACGTTACCCCGTCCCCCACGGTGTACGTTACGCTGTATTCGTTCGGTTTCATATTCGTTTCGTCAACCGTAACGACAGTATCTGATTCGATTTTATCGAATTGCGTTCTGCTCCATTTCGCACCCGTATACCCTTCGATTTCAAGAACGGGTATCTGATGAGAATAAAGACTGCCGCCCTTTTCCACTTTCACCTTTCGTTCCGTGCCGTCCGGCATGATAAACGTTACCGTGCAAAGGTCGGGCAACGTCACATCGTTTTTGGCGCAGGCTGCAAACGCAGCGCCCAGCGCCGCCGCCGAGAGCAGCAGACTCATCATTCGTTTTATCATATTTCCCTCCGCTTTTCAATAACGACGATTCCGTTATTCCGCTTTTCTTAATATTATATCACAAGCGGAAAGCGAATGCAATACTTTTTTCAATTTTCATACTCCGTTTTTTTCTTTTTTCCGCCCGATTTTTTTATCTCGCCGCAGTTTATTCCCGACTTTTTTTCTCCCGTGCGGCGTTTTGTATTTTTTTCGTTTAACTGCGCCACGGCGCTTTCTATTTCTTCTTCGCTGAGTTCGCTCTGCATACGCGCCAACTTTCCGTAGAGCGCTTTATCGTGATGCGTCGCCATTTTCCGCCTCTTTGCCTCCGTTTACTTATCATTCTGACCGCCGTAAAACAAAAAACGGGGCGGCATACGCGCCGAAACCGTTCACGTCTGCCCCCGCCGTTTTCCTGCGGTTCTTTTGTATTATTTGATTTCGTCCATTTCCCCGAGGTCTTTTTCGTCTTTTTCCGCGTTCGATATCCGTTTTTTCGCTTTGCGGATTCCCGAACCCAGCCACAGCGTGGTAAACATATCGGCTATGCCGTCGAGAATTAAAGATATACCCAGAAGAACCATAGCGGAATCGCCGAACATTACCAGTATTCCCAGCACGACGGAAACCGCGGCTATCAGAAAAAACGCCCACCAGCCCTGCGTTTTCGCTTTTTTCGCGTCGATACCCTCGTGAATTTTACTCATGCCGTCAAGCACCAGAAAAATACCGAAAAACAGGCACACCACCGAAAGAACGACGCCCGTCTTGGCAAGGAAAAATATGCCGACGAGCAACAACACCGCCGCGCTTATCAGATTTCCCGGAAAAAGCGCCGCCGTCGCAAAATATTTGATGAGGCACGCCGCCGAAACGATAATCATCGCCACGCCCGCCGCCTTGCATACAAAATCCGCCGAACCGTGAGGATTGACGACGAACACAATGCCGAGTATAACGGCAAGCAAAGCGGTAACGAGTTTTTCCCATTTAAGTTTTTCAAAGATTTTTTTATAGTCGCTCATACTCGTTGCTCCTTTTGTTTTTATCCTTTTTTATCTTGCGGACGTATGCGATATTTTTGCCCGACAAGCGCTTTCTTCTTTAATTATACCCCGATGCAAGTCGTTTAAAACGCCTGCGCTATGCTCTTTCTTGCCGCGCAGGCGTTTTTGATTTTATATTTTTTAATTGCTTTTTAAACGGAAATATCGGCGAGTTGCGCCTCGCATTTTTCCAGCATGTCGCGGTATTTTTTCACTTTTTCTCTTTCGTCCTCCACAAGTTTCGCGGGGGCCTTGTTCACGAAATTCGCGTTGGAAAGTTTCCCTTCCGCACGCGCGATTTCGCCCTTGATGCGTTCCGCTTCCGCGGCAAGGCGCGCTTTTTCCTTTTCAAGATCCACAAGTTCTCCCAGCGGCACGTAAATCTGCGCGATTTCCGTCACGACGGAAACGGTCTTTTCGCCAACGGCGTCCGGCGCGTCGATAAAATGCAACGCCGAAGCGCCCGCAAGGCGCAAAATGCAATCTTCGTTCATTTTTAAAATCCGTTTGCTTTCGGTAATCAGATATACTTCCACTTTTCTGGAAGGCGGACACTGCGTAGACGTCTTTACGTTGCGCACCGCCTTGATGACGTCCATAACGCCCTCGAACGCGCGCGCCTCTTTTTTGTACGCCATGCGAGAATTGTAGCGAGGAAATTCCGCCACCATTATACTGCCGCGCTTTTTCTTGCCCGACGTAAGCGGCAGATTGGAATAAATCTCTTCCGTGACGAACGGAATAAACGAGTGCAGTAATTTCAAGGCGTTTTCCAGAACGAAACAAAGCACGGAAAGCGCGCTCTTCTTCTTTTCCTCGTCCTCGCCGTACAGCGCGGGTTTGGTGAGTTCGATATACCAATCGCAGAAATCGTCCCACACGAAGTTCGTTGCCAGATCGCTTGCCACGCCCAGTTCGTATTTGTTCAGATTTGCCGTTACTTCGCGGATACAGTTCTGCAATTTAGAGATGATCCATTTATCCGCAGGGGTAAATTTCACCGTTTCGACGGGCGGAATCTTCTTCCCCTCGGCGTTCATCAACACAAAGCGCGAAGCGTTCCACAGTTTGTTTATAAAGTTGCGCGAAGCCTCTACTTTGGTATCGGAATAACGCGTGTCGTTTCCCGGCGCGATACCCGTAAGAAGCGAAAGCCGCAACGAATCCGCGCCGTATTTATCGATTACTTCCAACGGATCGATGCCGTTGCCCAGCGATTTACTCATTTTTCTGCCCTGTTCGTCGCGCACGATACCGTGTATCAGCACGTCGCGGAACGGCGCTTTGCCGGTATGCTCGATGCCGGAAAAAATCATGCGCGCCACCCAGAAAAAGATGATGTCGTAGCCCGTAACCAAAACGTCGGTAGGGTAAAAATATTTATAATCTTCCGTTTTATCGGGGAAGCCGAGCGTGGAAAACGGCCATAACGCCGAAGAAAACCAGGTATCCAGCACGTCCTCGTCCTGTTTAAGGTTTTTACCGCCGCAATCGGGGCACGTATCGGGGTCTTCTTTGGCGCAGATGACTTTGCCGCAATCCCCGCAATACCACACGGGAATGCGGTGCCCCCACCAGAGTTGACGGGAAATACACCAGTCGCGCACATTTTCCATCCAGTTATAATAGATTTTAGAAAAGCGTTCGGGAACGAAACGCACGCGGTTTTTCATCACCGCCGCAATAGCGGGTTTGGCAAGCGGCTCCATTTTAACAAACCACTGTTTGGAAACGATGGGCTCCACGATATTATGGCAGCGGTAACAATGCCCCACGTTATGCGTATGCGGCTGAATATCCACAAGATATCCGCCCGCCTTTAAATCTTCCACAACGCGTTTACGCGCTTCGTATCTGTCTAACCCGTTATATTTTTCCCCCGCCTTTTCGTTCATCGTGCCGTCGTCGTTCATCACGCGGATCACTTCCAGATTGTGGCGTTTACCCACTTCGAAATCGTTGGGATCGTGCGCGGGCGTAATCTTCACGCAACCCGTGCCGAATTCGGGATCGACGTACTCGTCCGCCACCACGGGAATTTCTCTGTTTGTCAGCGGCAGTTTCAGCGTTTTCCCCACAAGAGCGGTATAGCGCGAATCGTCGGGGTGCACCGCCACGGCGGTATCGCCGAACATCGTTTCGGGGCGCGTCGTCGCCACGATTACGTCCGTGCCGCCGTCCGCCGAGGGGTAGCGTATGCGCCAGAAATATCCCGGCTCTTCCGCATATTCCACCTCCGCGTCGGAAAGCGCGGTTTTACAGCAGGGACACCAGTTGATAATGCGGTTGCCCTGATAGATCAGCCCTTTTTCGTACAGGTTTACGAACACTTCGCGCACGGCTTTGGAACAGCGCTCGTCCATGGTGAACGCCTGGCGCGACCAATCGCACGACGTGCCGAGTTTACGCTGTTGCTCCATAATGCGGTTGCCGTACTTTTCTTTCCACGCCCACGCGCGTTTCAAAAAGCCGTCTCTGCCCACGTCCTCTTTCGTAAGCCCCTCTTCTTTTTTCATCTGCTCCACGATTTTCACTTCCGTGGCGATGGAAGCGTGGTCGCAACCGGGAAGCCACAGCGCGGCATAACCCTGCATACGCTTAAAACGGATAAGCGTATCCTGCATGGCGGCGTCCATCGCGTGCCCCATATGCAGTTGCCCCGTGATGTTGGGCGGAGGCATCATAATGGTAAACGGTACCTTGTTCTCGTCGATTTCCGCGCGGAAAAAGCCGGATTTTTCCCAATAATCGTAAATTCTGTCCTCAAAACTTTTCGGATCGTACGTCTTTTGCATGTCCATAACCGCTTTACACTCCTTTTTGCCCGCTCCGTTTTCAAATCGGGCGCACCTTTCCCCCGGGCGCGGCGATTTTCCGCCTTTTGCGTGGTTTATCCATTTTAATTACACTGTTTAAGTATTATACCGCTTTTTTTTTACGATGTCAATTATTAATGCAAGCACATATAATATATTATTCCGAAATTTTTTAGCAGGAGTACATTTTTATCGTGAAAAAACTTATTGTAACTTTAATGACGTTTTTCTTTTCCGTCCTGCCCCTTTCCGCCTGTAAAAAGGAAGAAGGCGGCAAGACGAAAGTGAAAATAAGCGAAGTGACGCATTCGGTGTTCTACGCTCCGCTCTACCTCGCCGACGCGCTGGGCTACTTCGCCGAAGAAAACATAGAAATCGAACTTACCAACGGCGGCGGCGCGGATAACGTGATGTCAGCCGTGCTTTCCGGCGGCGTTCACGTAGGATTCTGCGGCCCCGAAGCGGCGCTGTACGTGCTGGCGGGCGGCTCTACCGACGCGCCTAAGGTATTCGGACAATTAACCAAGCGCGACGGTTCGTTTTTAGTTTCGCGCAAAGACGAACCGCATTTTAAATGGAGCGATCTTGCCGGCAAAGAAATCCTCGCGGGAAGAAAAGGCGGCGTTCCGGCAATGACCTTCGAATACGTACTTAAAAACGCGGGACTGAAAAACGGAGAAAACGTAACGCTCAATTACGACGTCGCGTTCAATCTGATGACGGGCGCCTTCGAAGCGGGCACGGCGGATTATTGCACGATGTTCGAACCCACCGCTTCGGAATATCAGGCTGCCGGAAAAGGCTATATCGTAGCCTCGGTAGGCGAGGCTTCGGGCGAAGTGCCCTACACATGCTTTATGGCGAAAGAATCGTGGCTGAAAGCAAACGCCGCTACGGCAAAAGGCATTCTGCGCGCGGTTGCTAAGGCGGTGAAATACGTGGACGAGGCGGAAGAAACCGCCGTTGCCGAAGCGTTGAAATCTTATTTCGACGGCACTTCCGCCGCGTCTCTTTCCGCTTCGGTAAAAAGTTACAAACGCATAGACGCCTGGGTGAAAAACCCCGCGATGACAAAAGAGGCTTTAACCAGGCTGCAAGACATTATAGAGGGAGCGGGAGAACTTCCGCGCCGCGTAAGCCTCGAAGAACTTACCAAAAACGATTTTGCCGAAGAAGTATACAAGGAAGTGTTCGGCGAATAAACGCACGATTTTGCGGCACGCCGCGGCTTAGCCCCATTTGCCGCGACGTACCGTTACATTTACACGAAAGGAACACCGATGAAAGAAGTATTGCGATTTAAAAACGTGGAAATGCGCTACCACACCAAACAAAGCGAAACGGTGGCGATAAAAGATTTGTCCTTCTGCGTAAACGAAGGGGAATTTTTAGCCGTGGTAGGACCTTCCGGCTGCGGAAAAACCACGCTGCTTTCCCTTGCCGCGGGTCTTTTAACTCCCTCC
>JAQYLE010000026.1 GCA_028720205.1 Clostridia bacterium | reverse complement strand
CAACGCTGAGATAAACCGCTGAAAAAGCGGCGAAAGAACAACGTCGGATACAAACGGAAAAACGCCTTGAAAACGGAACCGGTATATAAAAATAGTATAGCGCTATATCAAAAAATATATAAAAAAATACATAAAAAACCGTTTAAAAGCGTATAAAAACTTGAAAAGTAGTTTATAAAAATGAAAATATTGTGAAAACGGGAAAACGGCCCGTTTTTTTCTTGACAATTAAACTTTTACAGGTATAATAAAAGTGCCCGCAACGAAAGAGAATACTGTAAAAGGGCAAAGGAGGCTTTACCGTGAACGGAGAAACGTATTTAGGTAAAATTCAGGCCATGACGCGCAAAATGCAGAACGTTGTATTTTTGAGAGGGAAAAAAACTTTTAACAATTCAGAAATGCGAATGCTCGAAGAAATCGTAACGGCGGAAAAGAAAAAAGAACGCCTGATTTCCACCGAACTTGCGGACAGGGTAGGAGTAACCCGCTCGGCGATTTCGCAGATGGTGAACCGTCTTTCCTCCGAAGGACTGGTAAAGCGCGTGCCCGACGAAGTAGACCGCAAGATAGCGTATATCGAACTTGACGGCAATGCGAAAGAATTATATCTGGCGCAGAGAAAGCGTATGGGCGATTCTGTTTCGAAAGTGATCGCGGAATTCGGCGCGGATAAAGTAAATCAGATGCTGAAACTTGTGGACGAATTCAGCGAAGCGGTATACAGAAACGTAAGATAAATTCCGTTTTTTTCGATACGGATAAAAACGTTCGTTATGCGGGCGTTTGCGTCTTGCGATTGAAAGTTTCGCTTAACCGGAAAGAGGGGCAGAGAGAGATCTTTGCCTTCTTTTATCAATAAAGCGGAACGTCGCTTTCAAAGCGCGACATAGAATAATTTGAGGTAAATTTATGCTCCGGTTAAAAAACATCACGAAGGATTACAACAGCGCGGGAAGCACGGTACATGCGCTCAAAGGCGTATCGCTGGATTTCAGAAAATGCGAATTCGTCTCGATATTAGGCGCTTCCGGGTGCGGAAAAACCACGCTGCTAAACATCATCGGCGGTTTGGATAAGTACACGTCGGGCGATCTTGAAATCGGCGGCGTTTCCACCAAAGACTATACCGACGGCGACTGGGACGTGTACAGAAATCATCGCATAGGTTTTGTGTTTCAGTCGTATAATTTAATTCCTCATCAAAGCGTGCTCGAAAACGTGGAAATCGCTCTTACGATTGCCGGCGTTTCAAAAGCCGAGCGCAGAAAAAGAGCGAAAGAAGCCTTGGAACGCGTGGGCTTGGGCGCGGAAATATATAAAAAGCCCAACCAACTTTCGGGCGGACAGATGCAACGCGTGGCGATTGCCCGCGCCCTTGTAAACAGTCCTGAAATTCTGCTTGCCGACGAGCCCACGGGCGCGCTCGATTCCGCAACAAGCGTGCAGATTCTCGATTTAATCCGCGAAATCGCAGGCGAGAGGCTGGTGATTATGGTAACGCACAATCCCGAACTCGCCGAAAAATATTCCAGCCGCATCGTGCGCCTTTCCGACGGCGTGGTGCTTTCCGATTCCAACCCCTACAACGCCGACGACGAGCGGCGGGAACTTAAAGAAAAGGCAAAGGCGAAAGGCTGGACGAACGCGCGGCTTGCCGCGTGGCGAAAGGCGCGCGCGCAGAGAAAAAAATCGGAAAAAGCCGGCGGAGAAAAAGCCGCGATGTCGTTTAAAACGGCGCTGGGACTTTCGGCGCGCAATCTTCGCACGAAAAAAGGGCGTACCGCGCTTACTTCCGTGGCGGGGAGTATCGGCATTATCAGCGTATGCCTCGTGCTTGCGCTTTCTTCGGGGTTTAATTCTTATATCCGAAAAACGGAAGAGAATATGCTTTCCCGCTATCCGTTGCAGGTAACGGAATCTTCCATCGATTTTACGGCGGTGATGTCGGGCATGTCCGCCCGCGCGGAAGATCTGCCGGATTTATCCAGGCTTGAAGATAAGTTGTACGTAGATTCGTTCATCACAAAAATCGCGGGCGGTATGACGGTGAAAAACGATATATCCGACGAATATCTTGCCTACGTGCGGGAGATGGACGAATCGTATTGCAACGCTATAAGTTACGATTACGGCGAAGGTTTTGCCGATAATCTCTTTACTTCCGTCGACGTAAAAAAGAACGACGAATCGGACGAACTCGTAACGCAATACCGTTCGCTTGCCTCGATCAAGCAGTTTTATACCGACGAACTCACCAAAAAGGCGGAGGAATACAAAGAACTTGCCGGAATGGTTTCCATGCTGGGCGACGTGGTTTCGAAAATGCCCGGAACCGCCGATTTTTCCGATAAACGATACGGCGAATACGTGCTTTCGCAGTACGACGTGGTAAAAGGGAAATTTCCAAAAGCGGCAAACGAAGCGGTAATCGTTATCGGCAAGGATAACACGGCAACCGACCTTTTAATGGCGCAATTAGGCTTTATCGAAGAGACGAAATTTCTAACGTATTTCAATATCGGAGAAAGCGGCGCCGATACGGGCGCGGACGGAATAGAAGAATCGAAACTGATTTCGTTCGAAGAGTTGCTCGGCAAAAAATACACGTTGTATTATAACGACGCGGTATACGAAAAGGACGCGGCGTACCCTGCGGAAGGGCACAATTATCCCTTTAAATACGTAGGCGAACGCACGGGCGAAAAAGCCAACCTCAACGCCGCGGAAAACGAGGGCGTGGAAATCAAAGTGACGGGCGTATTGCGGCTGAAAGAGGACCTCGATTACGGCTGTCTGCAAAAGGGACTGAACTTAACGGAAAGCCTTGCGGAACG
The DNA here is from genome assembly GCA_028720205.1 of Clostridia bacterium. Classification (GTDB taxonomy): domain Bacteria; phylum Bacillota; class Clostridia; order Christensenellales; family Borkfalkiaceae; genus Scatosoma. The sequence goes on along the minus strand of JAQYLE010000026.1, from coordinate 4,063 downwards.
GTTTATCGCCGAAAACAAAAAATCGGAAATCGTCCGTTGGATTAACGAAGAGAGCAACATAAAAGACGCTATCAACGCAAAAATCGCGCTGATGAACCAATCTTTGCCGGCAGATAAGAAAATCGCGCCGTTAGAAACGGATTTGTACCTTTCGCCTGCGGAATATCTCAACGGTTGTTATCTGGCGCCTTCGGCGCTTGCCAATTATATGCCCGGCGCGGATCTTACCGCGTTCGGTCTCAACGCTTACGTAAATATTTCCTTTGAACAGGCGCTCCGCGCGCTTTCCGGCAGCGATAAAGTAACGACGGTATCGTTTTATCCCGCCGATTTCGATATGAAAGAAAAAGTAATCGCACATCTCAACGCATGGAACGATTCGCACGAAACCGCGCAGAAAGTTACTTATACCGATACGGTGGGCACGATGATGAGCATGGTGCAGACGATGCTGAACGCCGTTACTTACGTTCTTGTGGCGTTCACCGCCATATCGCTTGTGGTATCGTCGGTAATGATAGGCATCATCACGTACGTATCCGTGGTGGAGCGCACCAAGGAAATCGGCGTGTTGCGTTCGCTGGGCGCCAGAAAGAAAGATATACGCCATCTGTTCAACGCCGAAACGTTTTTAATCGGTTTATTCGCGGGGCTGATCGGCGTGGGCGGAACGTATCTTCTGTCGCTGCCCATCAACCTGCTTTTAAAACGCCTTACGGGCATAACCTCTTTGGCGGCGTTGCCTTTGTGGCAGGGGCTTATAATGATAGCCGTCAGCGTTTCGCTCACCCTGTTAAGCGGTTTGATTCCCGCTTCTTCGGCGGCGAAGAAAGACCCCGTTGTGGCGCTTCGCACCGAATAACGCCCCGGTATACTCCGAAACGTTTATCGCGGCATAACCGAAACGTCTGCAAATTACGCGTACGCAAAAAACGCGCGCGTTTTTTTGCGCTTTCCGTATATTTTAACAAAAAAACGTTGCGGAGAAGTTGACAAAATCACACGGACGGAGTATAATAACAAACGTATTCCGACAGGAGAGGAGAACAGAATTAAAAATGGAAAAGAAAATCCCGGTTGTGGTAATCAAAGAACTCGGCGAAACGGAAAAAATACTTTCCGCGCTGAGAAATTACGGCATTCACTGCGCGGAAATCACCTTCCGCACGGCGTGCGCGGAAGAGGCGATCCGGCTGGCTTGCAAAACGTTTCCCGATATGGAAATCGGCGCGGGAACGGTGATCAACGCCGAACAGTGCGAACGCGCGATAGAAGCGGGCGCGAAATTCATCGTATCGCCTGGTCTTTCCGAAGGCGTTGCGGCTGTCTGTAAGGAAAAGGGAACGCCGTATTATCCGGGGTGCGTAACGCCTACGGAAATCATGAAGGCATTGGAACTCGGCATTACCACGGTGAAATTCTTCCCCGCCAACGTATACGGCGGGCTGAAAGCGATGAAAGCGCTTGCCGCGCCCTTCCCGCAGATAAAATTTATTCCTACGGGCGGCGTGAATAACGACAATCTGGAAGAATTTTTGTCGTGGGATAAGATCGCCGCGGTGGGCGGAAGTTTCTTTGTGGAAGAGGCGCTGAAACAGGCGTGAGAACTTTTTTAAAGAAAAAATCGAGGTGAAATAAAATGGGTAAAATAATCACGTTCGGCGAATTGATGCTTCGGCTGGCGCCGGAAAATTATTTGCGGTTTGTACAAAGCGAAAAATACGAGGCGACGTTCGGCGGCGCGGAAGCCAATGTGGCGGTGTCGCTTGCCAACTACGGCGTGGACGCGGCGTTCGTAACGAAACTCCCCGCGCACGAAATCGGTCAGGCGGCGGTTAATTCCCTGCGCAAATTCGGCGTGGACACGAGCAAAATCGTCCGCGGCGGAGAGAGAGTGGGCATTTACTATTGCGAAAAAGGCGCAAGCCAGCGCCCTTCCAAGGTGATTTACGACCGCGCGCATTCCGCAATAGCGGAGGCGAAGAAAGAGGAGTTCGACTGGGATAAGATTTTCGACGGCGCGCAGTGGTTTCACTTTACGGGCATAACTCCCGCCCTTTCCGACGAAACGGCGCAAATCTGCCTGCAAGCGTGCAAAAAAGCAAAAGAGAAGAACGTCACGGTGTCGTGCGATTTAAATTTCCGCAAAAAGTTGTGGAGCAAGGAAAAAGCGGGCGAAGTGATGGGCGAACTTTGCAAATACATAGATTATTGCATCGCCAACGAGGAGGACGCGAAAGACGTGTTCGGTATCGAGGCGGACAATACGGATATCTACGGCGGCAAGTTGGACAGAAACGGCTATATTTCCGTGGCGAAGAAACTTACCGAACGCTTTAATTTCAAGGGAGTGGCGATTACGTTGCGCGAAAGCAAGAGCGCCAACGACAACGATTGGAGCGGTATGCTGTACACGGGCGGACAGGCGTATTTTTCCAAAAAATACTCTATGCACATCGTAGACAGGGTAGGCGGCGGCGATTCGTTCGGCGGCGGTTTGATTTACGCTCTGTTAAGCGGATACGAAGCGCAGAGCGCGATAGAATTCGCCGTGGCGGCAAGTTGCTTAAAGCACAGTATCGAAGGCGATTACAACATGGTAAGCGTAGCCGAAGTGAAAACTCTGGCGGGCGGCGACGCAAGCGGCAGAGTGCAGCGCTGAAACGGCGCGCGCAAAATTAAGCAATTTTTATAGGAATGCGTTTTTAAACGCCGATCGGTTCACGGGAAATACTCCCGTGAACTTTTTTATTTATCGTTTTTGTGATATATTAAAAAATTTGTGCTGTACGGGTATTTCAACGATCTTGACGACCTTACCTGAATATTCCCTCCGACGTCCTCCGCCCGATGATCTTCGTTTTTGTCCGCGCTTGCGTGCATTACGCTTTATTCGAGGACGAATTCTATTTGCAGGAACAACTCAGGTTCTTAAAGCAAAGCATCGCTTTGTTTTATGAGAAATACATATCCTAAGCGTAATCGGCATAATTTAAACAGTCGGAAGAGAATACGGTATAAATTTTTGCTTATCAACGGTTCTGAACAGGAGGTAAATTATGAAATCCAAATTAAAAAGTTTTCTTGCGGGGCTTAGTTGTCTGCTTTTCGGCTTTGCGCTTACGTCGGGCGCAATGCCCGGCGGCAAATCAACGGCGGTTTCTGCCGTAGAAGAGGAACACGTTCACTGCGTTTGCGGCGGAGGTATTTCGGCGGGCGAGCATACCGAATGCAGCGACGCGACGTTTTTACCGTACAGCGGCGGCACCGTTACATACGACGGGACGGGCACTGCCTATCTTTATCTGGTAAGCGACGTTGTGCACAGCGCCGGCTCGAATAACCGCGTCGGCGAAAAGGACGGCATTTTTGCTATTAATAGCGGTGAAACCCTCTATCTGTGTCTCAACGGGCATTCCCTGACAAACAAAGAAAACGCCAATAACGTTATCGACGTCAATCAGGGCGGCAAACTGATCCTGTGCGACTGCAAGGGGACGGGGTTGATCGGCGGCAGAGAGGGCGGCTCAAACAGCGGCGCCGTCTGGGTGAAGGGTACCTTTACGATGTACGGCGGCAATCTGAAAAACAGCGTCGGCGTGAAAAACGGCGGCGGGCTGTTTCTGACGGGAAGCGGCAGTGCAACGATGTACGGCGGTACTATTTCGGATAACTTTGCATTTGCCGACGGCGGCGGCGTGTTTCTGGACGGCTCCTCCTCCTTTACGATGTACGGCGGTACTGTTTCGGGCAACAAATCCACCGACGACGGGGGCGGCGTTTTTGTGAAAACGGGTACTACCTTCACAATGCACGGCGGCGTTATCGAAAGCAATCAAGCCGGCTCGAACGGCGGCGGCGTGATCGTCAACGGTACGTTTACTATGAACGGCGGCAACATCAAGGGAAATACGGCGTCAGGGCGCGGCGGCGGTATCGGAGTGGAATCTTACGGAACTCTGACCGTGAACGGCGGCGTGATTGAAGGAAATACGGCTCACGGTAACGGCGGCGGTATATCCGCCTGTTGGGGCGCTGATTTTACAATGAACGGCGGCGTTAT
>JAQYLE010000025.1 GCA_028720205.1 Clostridia bacterium | reverse complement strand
ATACAGCGTAGGCGTTTCAACTTTTTCTTCCGTTAATGTTTGCGCAATTTCCGAAATGCGATAACCGTCTACAAACATCTGAAATATCCGTCTTACCGTAGCCGCAGCTTCTTCGGCGACAATCCATTTTTCCTTGTCGTTCGGATCTTTGATATACCCGAACGGGGGATTAGTGGAAAGGTGTTTACCCGAATTGCCCTTCGCCTTGAATACGGCGCGGATTTTCTTGCTTGTATCCTTTGCGTACCACTCGTTGAACACGTTCTTAAACGGCTTTAAATCGTTTTCCGTCTGTACGTTGCTGTCAACGCCGTCGTTCACGGCGATAAACCCCACGTTGCAGTTCCCGAAATAAATCTCCGATTAATAACCGACCATTATGTATTATCTGCCGAATCGGGACCTATCCTTGACGAGTACCGTCCTGATTTTTCCTTCTTCCACATCCGACATCATTCTCTGAAAGTCGGGACGGTTGAAATTCGTTCCAGAATAGCCGTCGTCCACATAAAACTCGGTGTTCGTAAAGCCGTGTTCTTTGGCGTATTTTGCAAGCATTTCTTTTTGATGAACGATACGGTTGCTGTCGCCGACGAGTTCATCGTCTTTGGAAAGGCGACAGTAGAGAGCGGTGACATCACCTCCGTAATTGTATTTTTTGTTGTTTTTAATCGCTATTTGTCCTAACATCTTATTTACCTCCGTTAAAAGGCAAACAGCGAGTTCGTTCCGTTTGTTCCCTTATCATCCCGTCTTTTCGTCGGGATATAAGTCTTTTCATGATATCCAGCGGCGTATCCGTCGCATTTTTCATTTCCTCGGCTACGACGACGTACGTCTTGTCGCCGATAACGTGGTATTCTACCCGTTCGATGGGCAGGTTGTTGGTTTTAGTTTCGTTTTCCGTAATTTTAATCTCCTTATCATTGATTTCAATTACGCAAAACGGCAGGAAATAGGTTACGGCAAATCGGTAGTCAAAGTGCCGTTTTCTTTCTTTTTCTTCAAAGCCTCGTATCCCTCTTTGATGAGGCGGACTTTGGTAATATCATTTTCTTCGAGAAATACATTTATTTCATTAAACAGCGCTCTCGGTATCATCGTGCCGAAGTTTCCGCTTGCCTGCTTTCTGTTTTCGTTATTCTTTTCTTCATAGTTCCTGCGCGTCTTGCGTACAGGCGTATCTTCTTTTCTTTCCATCACGCTTAACCTTCGAAATTATTCATTCTCGTATTGATACATATTTTATCTTGTTTCGGATAAAAAGTCAAGCTCTGATGGATAATAGAGGGAAGATAGCCCTTAAATTTTACTTATAATTGTTGTTTTTGTTGTGCTTTTCGTATTCTCTACGTTCTTCTTCGAGTTCCTCTTCTATCTGTTGTAAATGCGGGATCCGCATCGTTACGACGACGTGAACAGTGATAGAACGGAATCGAAAAAGCTTCCGATTGTTTTCGGTTTGCCTTGGCTTATGCTCTTGTATTCCGTGGGATTGGTTCTTGCAAGCGTTTTCCCGACGCGGGCATAATGCGAATCGTTGTCCTTTTCTCGTTGCAAAGTTTCCGCTTTCCTTGCATATTCAAGCGTTTCGCCCATAGAGCGGTCAAGTCGTTTTGTCAGGTCTTTGTTCTCTGCCGTTAAAGCAACGACCTGTTCTTGTAATCGTCCGCGTTTACGAGAAATATCTCCGTTCTTCGCCTCGGCAAGTGCGTTCGCATAAACCTGATTTTCTTGCCGTATCGCTTCGGCTTGTTCTATTATCTTCTTCGCCTTGAACTCTGCCGTGGAAAGGTGCTTTGCCTGACTGCCTTCTTTGCCTCGTTGTAGTCCGTATTTCTTTCCGACGGCGTTGTAAAAGTCCGTTTGCAACTGTTGTAGTTTTTGTTTATCGAATAATTCTTTACTGCACAATCTTCCGTCCTTTGTAATCGGCACAAGATTCAGGTGCATATGCGGCGTGGATTCGTCCATGTGGATTACCGCCGATATTACGTTTTCAATTCCGTATTTTTCCTCAAAGAACTTGGTACAGTCCGAAAAGAAGTTGTATTGCGATAATTTCGATAGTCCGTCAAAGAACGCTCTATCTGCGCCCACAACAAAAGAATTCATCACGACTGCGTCTTTGCGCGGAGAAAGATTTAACTCGATTATTCGCTTATTGATGAACTCCGTATACGTTCCGTCTGGGTTGTGCATATGATAGTTGTATTTTGTCTTTGAACTGTCTATCTGCGGATTGTCCGACTTGTAATTCTCGTCCCGTTCGTTTTCCCGTTCGATAGGGGCGACGTCTTGCTTATGATATTTTTCCATGTGACATACTAAATATGATATTGTGGTTTCCTCCTTGATTTTCATTTTCGTTAGCCGTTGGGCAAAGTGTGTAGTACCTCGTCTGCCGACTGTTTTTCAGTGGACACACAGCCTCGCAGAGCCCACAAACTTCCATTGGGAAGTATAGTGGGTTACACTTACGCCTGTTTATAAGTTGTTTTTTTCGCTCTGCTTGTTTTTGCTTTGGTTTGCATTTTGCGTGCTTTTGACTTGCACTTGGCTGCCTGAATTAAGGCGGTCTGATTGTCATTTGCTTGCTCATAAATTACCTCCGAATTGATTTTATATATCTGCTTGCCCACAGTGAACTATTGGGGTAACAGCTGAAAAAGAACGCGAAAAAAGTCGCTGAAATCACAACGTTTCACCGACTTTGACCGTATTTAGCAAGTTCTTCTTGCTCTATGGTGGTTAGCCATTCGATTAAGTTGTAAAGTTTATTTAATGGGTATTTCTCCTAAAAAATTGTATGACAAAATAGACCATCAACGCTATCCGTCTTTTTTCGCAAAACGCATTCACGAATAACTCCGGTAGTCAAAAATCTACTCTGCCGTAAAAATGTACAACAATAAAACCCGACGAAAGCCGTTTTTATTTCCCTTACATTAAAACGACTTCGGGTAAATAGGAAAACTTCTCTTTATCAGCGCGCGTTCGTACGCTTACAAAGTCTGCCATACTACCGCAAGCCGAATCAAGAGAACTATCCCTAATTATATATACCCACACGAAACACAATCTAAACATATGTTCGTATTTGTAATTTTATTTTATCCTATAAAATAGCGAAAGTCAATAGTTTATGTCCAAAAATCTTGTATGTATAAAGAGTAGTATCTCTAATTAAGTTTACGCTGCCGTTCTGCACTTTTTGCGTGCAACTTTTATCGAGATAAAAGAGGACGGTGACATTTATCAAACTGTGATTATCAAATGCGTTTTTGATAAAAATAAAATCGATAATCATTTCCTGGCGGCGGGTAAGAAATTTTTCTTGCGATTTGCGGCTGTCGGTTAATTGTAAACGGCATTTGAAGAAAGCAAAAATACTGTTTTCGGCGTTGCCGGAATTTAATCTGCTTTTATCAAACATCAGACGCGTAATTCGAAAGCGATTGAAAAAAATGGTACGTTTATTTTTATGCGACGAAAAATGCAATAAAATTTAACAATAATTGCAATTGATATTTGCCGTTTTTCGTTGTACAATATTCTATAGAAATCTCATGAGAACAAGGAGAAAGTCGATTGATTTCATTATTGAGGCAGCCGGATGCGGTGTACGGCGCAACGGAAAAAATTCCTTTTTCGCTTTGAAGAACAGCGTCTGAACGACGTTGAGTATTTGTACGAAGTTTCGGAAAAATCCGCCAAAATAACGGTCTATCCCGGAAACGCCCCCGTGAAGCATCTGAAGTTGCGGTTTAACGGCGATTTACGGAATGAGGACAAGGTGTACGGCGATCAATGGGAGCGGACGTGGGTGCGGCTTGCGTAGCGGACGTTTCGAAAAAGAGATGCAAGCCGAGTGCGGCGTTGAAACCCGTGGCGGCGAACACGCTAAAACGCTCTACCACGCCGAAATATTTTTCGGGCGCAAGCTTTGTGCCGAGCGCGCCGACGAGCATCATCGCAAGGGCGATCGCTGCGCAAACTCCGTACGAACGGCAGGTTTTATCTTTCGCGCCCGCCACAATGAAGAGGGTGAGCGAGGCGACGGATAAAATCACCACGACGGCGGTGATAATCATGTGCATCACATCCTGAAACGCCCCCGCGTAGCCGCTTTCGGAAAGCGGAAACATGCGGTAGCCGACGGCGGAAATACATTCCATGGCGGCGAAAACGTATACGCCCGCGCGCAGAAGCCTGCTTTGGCTCGATTGTTTGCGGAATTGCATACCCACACAGCAGAGAACGGCGCAAAGCGGCTCGCACACCGCGTAAGGCGCGCTGAGTTTGTTCCATAAGGCGAGCGACGGTGCGCTTGCCGCGCTTAAATCGCTTACAGCCTGTGCAAGCCGATTGTATCCGGGATAGGCGAGCGGCGAAAAAATTACCGCCGCCGCGTAGGATAAAAAGCTGACGATCCCGAGAAGTCCGATCTTTTGCAAAAATAATTTTTTCATTTGTTTTCGCTTCCTTTTTTCTCGCTCACCCGAGGACAGGGTTGCCCGTTTTGCGTTTTCATATTCGTTCCGGCAGGGGCAGGCACGGGCTGCGTATCGGGCGCATTCGGCGTTTGTGCGGCGCGGGCTTTGAGATTGTAGGTATGAAAGAAAAGGCGCACGTGATTTTCAAGGCGCGCAAGACATTCTTTTTCGCGTTCCGGCTGACGATCGCACACGCCGAGCAGCGTGATGATCGGCGCAACGTACAAAAGCGAAAGCGTTTTCGGGTTTTCGGGGGCAAGTTCGCCCGCGGCGATCAGATCTTCGAAAATACGCGCGTGATAGTCGATCATTCTGTCTACGTACCGCCCCGAAAACAGCGCGGCGAGTTCGGGCGAGCGGAATTGCTCGATCGTGAGCATTTTTCGGAAGCGCGAAACCACGGTATCGTGCAGGGAATATTCGAAAACCTGCCGCACCTTTTCAAAAAGCGCGGCTTCGGCGATTTGCTCGAAATGCGGAAAATCCTGCGGCGCGTTCTGCGCGTGGATATTGATTTTGTCCGTATTCTTTTCGTAGCGACTGGAAGTTTCTTCTACGATCGCTTCGAAAATCGCCTGTTTGCTTTTGAAATGATTGTATAAAGACGGCGCTTTGATGCCCGTCGCCGCCGCGATGTCGCCTACGCTCACCGCATCGTAACCGCGCCCGGAAAATAATTCGAGCGCCTTTTCTAAGATGATTTTCTTCGTGGCTTCCTGTTTCATGCGCGCTTTTTTCCTTTTTTTAATATACTAAACGGTATGCTAACTAACGTTCGTTAGTATAATTATAGCAAGCGAAGAAGGGGAAGTCAAGCGAAAACTGGGCGGATTTTGAAAAATTTTTGAAAATCGTTGCAAATACTGACATCAAATTAGAAGATTTGAGTTGAATGAGTTCGGTGTTGCACGGGACTCATTCTTTTCGTTTAAGAGATTTTCTTTCGTGCGATAGGGGAATAATTTCCGAAAAAAACGTTATAGCATACAAATAAATCCGAATTATTCGCTTGTAGTGAGCCAACAATTCGGATAATATAGATTCTGAGCCGCTGTGAGTTTTGAACAATCGGATGTTTGAAATTCAAAACTATTTATTCCGCGGGATCGGGATCATTCGCCGAAAACGCATTGCGGTATTCCCGCGGCGTGATGCCCATTCGTTTTTTAAATAACGTACGGAAATAATTCATATCGATAAAACCGCAGTCCCGTGCAATTGTTTCGATTTTTTCTTTACCGCTAAGGAGTCGCCCGCAACATTCGCGCAGGCGTATTTTTTGCACCCATTCCGTGAACGTTTCTCCCGTTTCTTTTTGTATCGTTTTCGATAAATACGGCAGGGAATAATTCAAAGTTTTACAAAGATCCCCGAATTTCAAATCCCCCGAAAAGTTATTTTCGATATACGCCACGATTTGTGCGCTGAGCGAAGACGTTTTCGCTTTGCCCGCAATTTTGCGCATGGTGAGAATGAAAATTTCGGCGAGTTGCATTCTGATCATTTCCGTATAGCCGCCCTGCATTCGCTCCGCTTCCGATTGCATATTCAGTAAAAGCGAAAGAACTTTTCCGTCTTCGTCGCGGAAAATATGTTGCTCGGGACTCGCCATAAGATCGTAGTCAAAGCGGATCAGATAGCTATCGAGAAGATCGGAAACTTTGTTTTTCTTTACGAGTGCAGCATCGAGAAATTCGGGCAGAAACAGACAGTTGATAATGCGCAAGGGGTCGCTTGAAATCGTGTGATAACTATGCGTTGAAAAGCGGTTCATCACGAAATAATCGCCGCGTTCCACGGTGTACGACTTGCCGTCGATCACGTTGCGCGCCTTGCCGTCGGTTACGTAGGCAAGTTCGAAAAAGTTGTGGCGGTGCAGCGGCACGTCGGTGTGACGGTACGCCGCAATTGAAAATTTATTATTGAGTTTGAAAAATTCCGAAATGTTGCAAATATCCATTTTTTGCTTCCTCGATTTCATGTCCCCGCGACTTCTACGTCTTCATTGTAATACAAAAAAACTATTTCGTCAAGCGATTCGGAAAAATATTCGCCTGTTTTCTTTGAAAATAAATAAAAATAGATTAAATCAGACTATGTTTTTAGAAAAAAAAGATTATTTTAATTCCGCTGAAACGGTATTATAATAAAACCACAGAAGAGTTTGCCGGCGGAAACGGGGTGCAGGGAATTGTAAAATACATTGAAGGGAAAGTTTAAAAATCGCAACAGAAAATTTTTAAAAGACTGCGATAAGACGGACAAATATTGATAAAAAACAAACGAATAAAATTATATCATGGAAGGTTTGAGTACGATATGCTTATCGGCGGCGTTATGACGATGTCGCTGCTAAATACTTTTAAGCGCGGTTTTACAAAATCGTGTCCGTATAGATAATGCTTACGTTATACGGAGTCGCGGTTTGCCGTAATTCGTTATCGGTTTGGTTTATGACAGAAGAAACAATTTCGGTCTTTTTTGAATTTATAAAATACGAGGCGCTAAAAATGGACGTATTGATATTTATGGGACAAAGCAATATGCAAGGCGCTACCGGGGAGAAATGTTTTGAACCGACGGATTGCGGCGTGTTTGAGTATCGGTATTTAACCAACGAATTAAAACCACTCATTTCTCCTGTCGGCGAAGATATTGAAAGCGATACGGGGGAATTGCTTTTGACAGGCTCTGCTCTCGGGAACAGGTCTATGGTGCCGTATTTTGCGAATGTTTACGCAAAAAGCCGCGGAAAAACGGTGGCGATACATTCCGCAAAGGGAAATACTTCTATCGCCGAATGGAAAAAAGGAACAGAGCGGTTTAACATAGCCGTTGAAAAAATTAAAGCAGGCATAAAAAAGGCCGCCGAGACGGGAAACGTTATTCGGGTTTACGTTATATGGTTGCAGGGAGAATCGGACGCGCTTCTGCGCACTTCGCAGGAAGAATACGAAAAAAGTCTGATGCAATTCAAAAACGATTTAAAAAACGAATTTTCTTTTAATAAATTCTGTATCATTAAAACCGGATATTTCGCGGCGTATGCGGAATGGGACAAAGATTTGTTCGAAGACAAAAAAGCGGCTGACGAAGCGATAATGAGCGCGCAGGATAGCATATTCAAAAAAGATTCCGATTTCGTGATGCTTACAGACGTTACAGTAGAATTATCGATAAACGCGTTGTTTTTGAATCCGAAAGAATTCGGACCTCATTTTAACAATGCAGGAATGAAAATCATCGGCGAAACCGCAGCGCGGGAACTTTTAAAATTGCAGTAAGGAGATAAAAATGAAAGATTTAAAAGAATTAAAATTTGTTTTGGGTGAAAGCTATAAAAGTCCGTTTGTAAACGAAATCGGGGTTTTTCAGGACGGGACAGTGCCTCTGGCGAGAGATAAGAACGGCAAACTCTGGGCGTTGAGCGGACATTCGCATTGCGGACATATCGGGGTATTTTGCGGCAATACTCTTTCGGATATGAAAGAAGCATACCCCGCGACTTTTCTTTTCTGTACGGGACGAGCCGATTATGCGTTTAGCGGAATCAAGTATCCGGAAGGGGTAAGCTCGCGCGGAAGCGTATGGCCGTTCGGGCTGTATATATGCAAAGAAACGGGGCGTTTTTACGGCTTTTTTCATAATGAAACGGGTTGGGTAGGCTATGGAACCGCTTACGATGCATTCGGGCTGTGCAATACGCCCGTTGCCGATGCCGATTTCAGGCATATCGGGCTTATGCATTCAGACGATCAGGGGAAATCGTGGGTGTTCGATCGGTGGATACTTTCCTCGGAAGAGGTTTGTTTTACGGAAAATTTTATTCCGGACGGCGTGAATATTAAAGGGCAGAAAAACGGCGTAATCGGTGTAGGGAGCGGGGATTTTTCGTTGTTTGTGCCGCAGGACGATGAATTTATGTATTTATTTTATAACATTGTAAGAATAGATACGATAAAAAAAGTGTGGGTGAGTTGCGATACATACCTTGCGAGAATCAGGAAAAGATCAGACGGGGCAATGGGGGACGCCGTAAAATATTATAACGGAAGTTTTTGCGAAGCGGGAAATTTCGGCAAAGAAACGGCGGTCGTCAAAAATGCCTGGCATTCGCGTGTGGCGTATTCGAAGCTTTATCGGAAATATATGATGTTTTCCTCTCCCGTGTGCGGCGACCCCGAATTGAATTATGTATTGAACTATATAGAAGTGCGTTTTTCCGATGATCTGATTCATTGGAGCGAACCGCAAACGATAGAAAAAGACGGCAAATTGTTCGGCGCGCATTATAATGCCGCAATATCTTACCGCGGAACAGGAGATCCGTTTGTTATTACAGGCGACGAATTTACCGTGCTGATGAGCGATAACGGAACGGACGTGATTGCAACGGATGTGAAATTTTGATACGATTATGAAATCGACGCAGATAAACAATTCGGAAAAATATTCGCCTATTTTCTTTGAAAATAAATAAAAATAGATTAAATCAGACTATGTTTTTAGAAAAAAAGATTATTTTAATTCCGCTGAAACGGTATTATAATAAAGGGGAAAAAGGTGACGCGGACGTTTTGCGCCGTTTGAAGAAGTGAAAAAATACGGGCGCATATAGCCGGAGTTAACGATCGGTTACGGAGAAAACATGCTGTACGACAAGCAGAAACACATCGAAAATGACGAAAAATTTTTTGAAAATCCCTCGGCGATTTATCGCGCCGCGCCGTTTTGGGCGTGGAACGGTAAATTAGACGAGCGCGTTCTCGGTGAAGAGATCGGGGCGTTTCGCGAAATGGCGCTCGGCGGTTTTTTTATGCATGTGCGATTCGGACTGGAAGATCGATATCTCGGCGAGAAGTTTTTGCAAAGCGTGGAATACTGTGTGAAAGAAGCGGAAAAAAATCAGATGTTCGCATGGCTGTACGACGAAGACCGCTGGCCTTCGGGGTGTGCGGGCGGCTTGGTGACGAAAAACCCCGCCTATCGCCGCAAAACGATGACGTTCGAATCTGAGATTCCGCAGAATTTTGCGATTTCTTCCGGCGAAAAGGAAGAAGATTACATATCGCTGCGTCCGTTAGTGGCGGCGGCTTACGCGGTGAAAAAAGACGAAAAAGGAGCGCTCTTATCGTATCGGCGTATTTCCTGGCCGTTGTGTGAGGAATTTTCGGCGTTGGCGGAGAAAGACGAAAGCGCGGCGCAGGACTATGTGTACGGGCAACTGAACGCGGGCGAATCGGCGTATTTCGCGGTAATCCGTTGCGATGCGTCGTCCGATTGGTACAACGGCGCTTCGTATTCGGACGATTTAAATGAAAACGCCATAGCAGAATTTATCCGGGTAACGCACGAAACGTATCTTGCGAGAATCGGCGAAAAATTCGGGAAAAGCGTACCGGGGATTTTTTCGGACGAGCCGAATATCGAGCCTTATGAAAAATTTGAAGAACGCGGCGTGCCGTGGTCCATTGATTTTCCCGCAAAGTTTAAAGAGGCGTACGGTGAAGACATTTTTGCGCGATTGCCAGAGCTTTACGCGTTGCGCTCGCCGCAGGCGTTCGCCGCGCCCGATCGGGAAAACGGCGTGAAAAAAGATTTTATTTATCGCTATTATGCGTTTGTATCCGAGCGTTTTGCGGCGGCGTATTCCGAAAACATCGGGGCGTGGTGCAAAAAGCACAATCTCGCGTTCACGGGGCATTATCTTTGCGAAGATTCGCTTGAAGGGCAAACGGCTTGTTCGGGCGACGTGATGCGGCAGTACGCAGGCTATGCGTTACCCGGAATCGATATGCTTTGCGACGAGCGGGAATATATTACCGCAGCGCAGGTGAAGTCGGTGGCAAATCAAACGGGAAAAGAAGGCGTGATGTGCGAGCTGTACGGCAGTACGAACTGGGATTTCGATTTCCGCGGTTTTAAATTGCAGGGCGATTGGCTTGCGGCGATGGGGGTTACGTTGCGCGTGCCGCACCTTGCGTGGTACACGATGAAAGGCGAGGGCAAGCGAGATTATCCGGCTTCCATCGGTATACAGGCGAACTGGTATAAAAAGTTTTCGCTCATCGAAGATCATTTCGCGCGGGTGAACGCCTGTCTTACGCGCGGCGGCGAGATTGTGAACGTAGCGGTGATTCACCCGATAGAATCGGCATGGACTGCCACGAAAGAAGAAAGCGCGCGGCTTACGAAAGAGTTGATCGGGCTGAGCGAAACGCTGTATAAAAACGGCGTAAATTTCGATTTTATCGATGAATCGATGTTGCCGTCGCTTTGGAAAAAGGAGCTTCCGAAAGCCGTGAGCGAAAGCGAATACAAAGCGATTGTAATTCCGCGCCTTACATCCCTAAGGCAAAGTACCGCCGAATTTCTCGAAGCTTTCGTTGCGGGCGGCGGAAAGCTTGTATCGCTGACGGACGAGATTCTCTATTCGGGTGGCGAAGAGCTGAAAAAAGCGAAAAGCGCACGGCTTTTTAAGCGAGTGTTTTCCCCGGCAATGCACGTGAATACCGCCGAAGAAGCGGCGTCGGTGCTGCAAGAAACGGCGTTTATGCGGATTTTACCGCATAAAAACGAAACAGGCGAACTTATTTACCGCGCAGTACGAGAACGCGATACCGAAAGAATTTTCCTGTTTATCTGCCGTGCCGATAAGCAGGGCGAAGAGTATACGCCCGGCGGCTTCGATTTCGAAATTTCGGGCGAGTACGAAGCGCGGCTTTTCGATACGCAAAGCGGAAAAATTTCCGATTTTCCGTGTTCGGCAATAAACGGTAAAACGCATTTTTCAAGAATTTTCGAAGCGCAGGACAGTTTGCTTTTAGCGCTTGTTCCCGTGAAAAACGGCGTAAGGAATTGCGTTCGTAAAGTAAACAGCGCGCAAGATGTCCCCGAAACGGCACCGGAAAGCGGCGAATTGCCTGCGGCTTATGCAGTGGAAACGGATGAAGACAATGTGCTTTTAATCGATCGTGCGAGCGCGTATATCGGCGGCGTGGAAACGTGCGGCGAAGAGGAAACGTTGCGGCTCGATAAAAAAATGCGCGAAAAAATCGGCATGCCGCCGCGTGATTTCTTTTCGGCGCAGCCGTGGACGCACGCGGGCGCAAAAGAAAAGATATTTCCGATCGTACTCGAATATCGATTCAAATCGGAAATCCGCGTGCAAAACGCATACCTTGCTGCGGAACTCGCCGACGTGACGAAAATCGAGTTTAACGGCAAACAAGTACCGATGAACGTTGCCGGGAAATATGTCGACGACGCGATTTCGAAAATCGCGTTGCCGGAAATTTCGCGGGGCGAAAACACGTTGCGTCTGCATGTAAACTATCATTCTCAATCGTCTGCGGAAAGCGTGATGATTCTCGGCGACTTTTTTACGGAGAAGCAAAAAATCGAAAACGGCGAGAAGGGCGTGATTGCGGCAAAGAAAGCGGGGTTGCCGTGGGGGCGGATCGACGATCTCGGTTACGCGTTTTACGGAGGGAATCTTACTTATGTTACGAAAATCAATGTAAAGCACGGCGGATTGTTGGCGATAAAAGCGCCATGTTATAAAGGAAATCTGATCGAAATCGTCGTAGACGGGCAGAAAAAAGGAAAAATTCTCTACGCTCCGTACAAGGCGGATCTCGGTAAAATTTCCGCAGGCGCGCACGAGTTGCGGCTTACATTATACGGAAATCGATTCAATACGTTCGGTCAGCTGCACAACACCACCGCCGTTCCATGGGACGGTACTTACGCGTGGCGTACGGACGGTAAAGAATGGTCTTACGATCTGCTCACCCGCCCCGTGGGGATTATGCGCGCGCCGACGTATGAAATTTATGCGGCGGAAAATTCAACCGAAAAGGGAGGCAAGGAGGAAAAATGAACGAAAACATCTCGGTATCGCCCGTGAAAAAATCGAAAAAGAATTGGTTTTCGGGGCAGACGGCGTTTTTAATTGCGATCATGACGTTGCCTGTTATCAACTGGCTGATTTTCTGGCTGTATATCAATATCAATTCTATTCTGCTTGCGTTTCAGAACCGCACGGGAGCGTGGACGCTTTCCAACTTCAAAGAAGTGTGGATATCTTTGGTAGAGCCTGTGGATTACGGCGGCAGCGTACAGCTTGCCTTAAAAAACACGTTGAAATATTTCGGCGTAAACGTGCTTGTACTGCTGCCCGTGGGATTGATATTAAGCTATTTCATTTATAAACGAATTTTCGGGTATCGGTGGTTTCGCGTGCTTTTCTATCTGCCGTCACTTGTATCGGCGGTGGCGCTCACCACGGTTTACAGCGAATTCATAAATCCAAACGGTCCCTTAGGCGAACTTTTAAAAAAGCTGGGTGCGGATGTGCCGCCCGAGGGATATCTCGCAAGAAACGATACGGCAACGACCGCCATTATTTGGTATTCGATCTGGGCCGGTTGCGGAGGGCATATATTGCTTCTCGGCGGCGCAATGTCGCGTATACCGCCCGAGATTATGGAAGCCGCAAAGATCGACGGCGTAAGTCCGCTTTGCGAGCTTACCGCGTTTATTCTGCCGCTTATATGGCCCACGCTTTCCACTATGCTGATTTTTCAGCTGACGTCGTTTTTCACGGCAAGCGGCCCCATTATTCTTTTCCAACCGAACGGCGATTATCAGACGATGACCATTTCGTTCTGGATATTCAAGCAGGTATACGGCGGCGGACTGCCTACGGCAAGCCTTTCTTCGGGGCAGATCAACCTGATCTCGTGTACGGGGCTTTGCTTCACGGCGGTGGGGATGCCGGTGATCCTTTGCGTAAGGCGGTTGCTTGAAAAAGTGCCTGCGGTGGAATATTAAAAGGAGGAAAAGAAAATGAACGAAAAATTCCGTAAAAAAAGCAGAAAGAATACGGAAAACGAAATGCTTTTCCGCCGCAGTAAAAAGGAAAAAATCTTTTTCGGTATCGCGTTTGCGATTATGGCGGTGTATGCTTTCACCCTGCTGTATTCGCTGTTTTTCCTTTTCATAAATTCGCTTGAATCGAGTTTTGCCTATACGGATAAACTCACCGCGGCGAAAAACTCGTTTGCCTTTCCCGAAAAACTGCATTGGGAAAACTATAAAAAGGCGTTTGAGAATCTCGGCTTCACTTCCGGCACAACGGGCGAGCGGATCGGACTCGGAAATATGTTTTTCAACAGTGCGTGGTATCTTTTCTTTCGCGTGGGAGGCAATCTGTTCGGATGCGCGGCGATGGCATACGCGCTTTCGAAATATCGATTCAAGCTCAATTCCGCAATTTACGCGATTATTATCTTTTCGATGACCGTGCCTATCGTCGGCACGATGGGCGCGTCGTTCAAATTGATGTCCGATCTGCAAATTTATAATACGCCGTTTTTCGTGATTTTAACGAGCGTTTCCGGCATCGGTTTCAACTTTTTAATTCTTTACGGCGTGTTCAAAAATATATCGTGGAGCTACGCCGAAGCGGTGTTTGTTGACGGCGGCGGACATTTCACCGTGTTTTTCAAAATTATGCTGCCGCAGGCGCTTACACCTATTCTCGCGCTTGCGATCCTTTCGGGCATCGGGGAATGGAACGATTATCTCACGCCGCTTTTGTATCTGCCCGATTTTCCCACGGTGGCTTCGGGAATTTATCAGATCAAGCTTGAATCGGCTTCGCGCGGCGATACGCCTTCGTATTTTGCCGGGCTTACATTATCGGTTGCGCCCGTGTTGGTATTGTATGCGTGTTTTTCCGATACCATTATGAAAAACTTCAATATGGGCGGTCTGAAAGGCTGATGATTACGAAAAAAATGGAATTTCATCAATACGGAGGTGAAAATATGAGAAATAAAGTAAAGAAAACGATGAGCGTGGCGCTGAGCGCATTGCTGATAGCGGGCGCGCTTTCCGCCGCCGGGTGCAAAAAAGCGCCCGATACGGAAGAAACGCTTGAAGTGTACTGCTATAATGCGGGCTACGGCTACAAATGGTGCGAAGATATGCTGGAAGCGTTTAAGCAGAAAGATTGGGTAAAAGAAAAATATCCCAATCTCACGGTGATCTTCTCGCAAAATCAAGTTGGGTCGTTCGCGCAGTCGAAACTCACTTCGGGCGCGGGCGCAAACTCAATCGATTTGTTTTTCGCGGTAAACGCTTTCGATCTCGCCGGGGTAGACAGCAAAGGCAACGATTATCTCGCCGAGCTGACAGAGCTTGTGTATAATAAAACGGTGCCCGGCGAACAGGTAACGTTTAAAGAAAAAACGCTCGACAGCTATAATCAGTCTAACCGCTACAACGACGTATCGGATACGAGCGGCAGGGAAAAATATTATTTCACGTCTTGGGCGGCGGGAACGGACGGCATTTTGTATAATGCCGATCTCTTGAAGCAGTACAGCATAGAAGTGCCGCGCACAACCGACGAATGGCTCGCGTCTTTGGCGAAGATCAAGGCGGCGAAGGGCGAAAACGGTTATGTGATCATGCAGAGTAAAGACGCGCCGAATTACGTGGACTATCTTTTCCCTATATGGTGGGCGCAGTACGAAGGTGCGCAAGGCATTTCCGATTTTTATAACGGCATCGATTCCGGCAGACGTTCTACGGGGATTTTCGATCAGCAGGGCAGATTAGAATCGTTGAAAGTTTTGGAACAGACGGTGAATAAAACGAACGATTACGTAGATCCTAATTCGTTCACCTACGAATACATCGTGGCGCAGACGGAGTTTTTGCGAGGCAAAGCGGTGTATCACATGAACGGCGATTGGTTCGATAACGAAATGAAAACGAAAAAAGCCGAAGTGATTGCAAACGGCGGCGAAAATTACGATATCAAGATGATGCGCACGCCCGTGATTTCTGCAATCGTAGAAAAAACGCCTTCGATTAAAGCGGTTGCCGCCGCGCGGAGAATTTCCGCTGACGCCGCGCTTTCTATCGTGGTGAAAGCGGTGGACGCTCACGAAGACGGCGTTGAGGGCGTGAGCGACGAAGATTACGAAATCATTAAAGAAGCGCGCTCTGTGATTCACTCGATCGGCCCTAATCATACGGCGTTTATTCCTTCCTACGCGGTAGGGAAAAACGTGGCGGCGGATTTCCTTTTGTTTATGGCAACCGATGAGGCGAACGAGATTTATTCGAAGGCCACGGGCGGCGCAACGCTTCCTTTCAGGTACGATGTAGCTAAGTCCGCGCCTGAAACGTACGCGCAGTTTTCGGATTTTCAGAAAGATAAACTCTCGTTCATCAACGACGAGTTTACGGGCTGCTATGTTATTCCCAGCGAAAATGCGTTTCCGCTCGTGCGTTTCGGCGGCTTGAAACCTTTCGTAAACAGCAATTACTACACTACGTTTTCAATGTCCGGCAATACGAAAACGCCGCAGGACTATTACAACGAAACGAAAGCTTACTGGACGGACGCGAAGTGGACGGACGCGCTTTCGAAAGCGGGTATCGGTTAAAAAAGTCCGTAAAGACGTCAAAAACGAATTTTCAGGAGGAAAAGCGATGAAAAAACAAACAACTTTACTTGCCGCGCTTCTGACGGCGTGCGCTTTCGGCTCGTGTTCGAAAAACGAAGATCACGTTATACAGCAGCAGAAAGCGCAGGTATGGGCTACTTCGTCCGCGGAAAAAGTGTTACAAAACCGCACGGATCTTTATCCGGAAAGCGTGCGGGCGGAAAAAATTTCGGTGTTTGCCGCACGCGGCGAATACGAAAGCGCGCAGGTGATCATCACGGGCGGATCATCGGAAGAAACTTACGAGATCGCCGCGAACGATCTTATGGGCGGCGGCGAAACTTTTTCGAAAGATAATATTTCTCTCTATCACGAAAAGTACGCCGAGGTAGCCAAAAATTACGAAAACACGTCCGCACCCGCGGGCTTTTATCCGGACGCGCTTGTACCCTACGAAGCGATTGTAAAGCGTGGCGAAAATACAGTGGCGGCGGCGGAAAATCAGGGAATTTACATTACTTTCCATATTCCCGAAACGCAGGCGGCAGGCACGTATACCGGCTCGTTGTCGTTGAAAATCGGCGGCGAAGAAAAAAACGTACCCGTGGAACTTACGATTTACGATTTCGCCGTGAGCAAAGAAGTACATTCGAAAAGCGTGTTTTTAACGCAGTGGCATTATCACAGCGGCGAGCTGAACAGCACGCAGGGGATGATGGACGCCTATACGGAAAAGCTCATAGAATACCGCCTTGCCCCCAATGTGCTTGCCACAGATTTAAAAACCACAGAAGAAGATATGGATTACTACGTGGATAAGGCTGCAAAATATCTCGCCGATCCCGCATGTTCAAACCTCGGCTTTCCGTATCAGACGGAAGTGGTAGACGGCGAAACGTGTATCGACGCGGAGTTTTTCAAGGCGTATCTCAGAAAATTCGTTTTGCGAAGCTATAAAGATAATTTCGATTATTGCGCGAAACTCACAAATTACTACGGTATTATCGACGAGCCGCAGCTCACGGGTGCTAAAAATCGTGTAAAGGTGGTGCTTCGCGTGTATAAAGCCGCACTGGAAGAAATCGCGAGAGAAATCGAAAGAGGCGCGCTCACGGCGGAAAACGTTTCCGCTGAGTTAAAGGCGCAGATTGCTCAATCGGTGCGGAACATTCGTTGCGTGGTAACGGCTTCTTACGAGGCCGGTCTTGCGGAGTCGGTGGAAACGTGGTGTCCGAATATAGCGTACTACGATTACGAAGCGGAAAAGTACGCCGATCAGGAAGAAAAGTGGTGGTACACCTGCAACAATCCCAAAGCCCCTTATCCCACCATGCATACGGAAGATACGCTTCTTTCGGCACGTACGATGGGGTGGATGATGAACGAATACAATATCACGGGCAATCTTTACTGGGCGGTGAATATCTATGCGCAGTACGAAAACAACGCATATAAACCGCTCGACGACTATTTCTCGCAGGCGTCGCATTTCCCCAACGTAAACGGCGACGGCTATCTCTTCTACCCCGGCGGGCAGTATGGCTTATCTTCGCCTATCGCGAGTATCCGTCTTGAAGCCTTGCGCGATGGTCTTGAAGAATACGAAATCGGCTATGCGCTGAAAAATGCGTATGCGAATCTTCCCAAGGAAAATGCCGAAGAAAGTTTCAACGGTATTTATAAAAATCTGACTTCGTCGCTGTATTCCGGCACGCGAGTGAATACCACGCTTCAATCGTTTGCCGCTGCGCGCCGCAATCTGTACGAGCTTGCCGCGCTTGCGGGCAGCGAAGCGAACGTTTGCCTGACGAACTTTATCGACGACGATTACGGGCATCTTTCCTACGAAATATACGCAAAGAAAGGCTACGAACTGAAAAACGGCGGCAAAACGCTGACGCCCGTTCGCGAAAGCGGCGATTATAGCGTGTACGAACTTGCGTTCGATCTTGCGAAAGGCGAAAACGAAATCGCGCTTTCGGTTGCCTGCGGCGGGAAAATATATACGTTTGAAAAACACCTCGGAGGCAAAGTGACGGCGTACAAAGCAGAGCAATTCGCGGGGAACTTCTCCGTACTCGACGGCGCTACGGTGGAAGCCGAACTTGTACCCGCGCTCACGGGCGGAAACGATACGTGGATGAACGTGAAAGTCGGCAAAGCGGCAAGCAAGAAATGGCAGAATTTCAAGTGGACGAACGAACTGTTCTCTTCGCTGAACGCGCAGAGTAAAAAATTGGTGTTCCATATCTATTTAAGCGGCGATAAAGAACTCCCGCTCACCGTTTCGGCAAAGTATAAAAACAGCTCGATCCTTTCCGATTTATCGAAATGCACGTTGAAACCGGGAATGAACGTGGTTATGATTTCCGGTCTCGACGCCTTCGAGTGGGATCGGCTCGGCTGGGTGGAATATCTTGCATTCTATCTCGGCGCAGAGAAGGGAAATGCGGCAGTGAACGGCTTATATATCGCGGATGTTGCCGCATATTCGGTATAAAGAGGGGGATGAAAAACATGAAAAAGTTAATTTCCGCAGCGTTATTTGCATGTATACTGCTTTCCGCTGTACCGCTTTCCGCGTGCGATAATAAAAACGACGAACACGAAGTCGAAACGCCCGCGGGCGGTGATCAGGTGAGCGTTCTCGCCGATTTCGAAACGTGGAATCCGTCGTTCTCGCTGTGCCGCATTTTAGGCGGATTCGGCAAGGTATCGGAAAATACCGACGAGAAGTATGTGAAAACGGGCAAAGGCTCGGCGAAACTTCAACCGCTCGGCTATTACAATCAGCCCGCGACGCCTTTCGTATATTTTCCCACGTATTCGCAGAAGTACGGCAGAGATCTCACGGATTTTTCAAAAGTTAAGCGCGTTTCCGCGTGGCTGTATTGCGAGAACGAAACCGGACGGGTGGATATGGGACTTATTTCCTCTATCGCTTCCGTGAATTCGGCGGAACGTATTCAGCAGAAAACGTTTACATTAAAACAGGGCTGGAACGAGCTGATGTACGAGCCGGATCTCAACGTGATGAATATCGCTTACGATATCACGATGATTCAGGGCGTATCGTTTGCGTTTGAAAACGTCGGCTCGCGCGATCTTGCCGACGCGCCCGTGTACTATCTTGACGACATAGTGATTACGCAAGCTGCGAAGCCGCGCGAACTCACAGATGTGGTGGAGCTTAATCCGTACGAAATCTGTGATTTTGAAAGACTGTATCAGAATTACGTAGTCACGCCCGACGCCGACAATCCGCCGCAGTATTCGCCCGATTTAAGCCGGGTGGGTGCACAGGAAGATACAAACGGGGCGGAAATTCTGCCCCCGTCCGGCTCGAAAATGTTGAAAGCGATTACGCACCCGGGCGAAAAATATCAGGCAACGTGGTCGCGCTTTACGATACCCGAAAAGATAATGCAGAAGGCGTTTGCATCGCTGACGGAAGAAGAAAAGGCTTCGGCGAAAATTCAGTTCGATATATACAACGCAGGCGATATTCCGATGATTTTCTACCCCGAATTTTACACGGCGGGGGGCAAAGACTGGCAAGCGTTTAACGTGGTAGCCGCCGAACATCGCTGGGTAACGTTCTCGCTTCCGCTTTCTAAACTGAACGCGCGCACGGTGGAAAGTCCCGGCTTCCTTAAAATCGCGTGGGGCGAATACGTCGGCGGCGATCAGACATTCTATTTCGATAATTTCCGTATCGCGCTGAAATAATCTGCGCCAGAGGAAAGTAAAACGGTTTGTATTTGTCCGTTCCGCCATCGGAAAAGAAAAACGAGTCGGGGCGGGGAAAAGCAAAAATAAAAATTTTTTCAGGAGGAAAAAGGTATGAAGATCAAAAGAGGCAAAGGACTCTTGGCTGTAGCGGCAGTGTGCGCGGCATTCGGGCTGTTCGCTTCCTGCGGCGGCAACGGCGAGGACGGCGATAAAACGATAACTCTCGTAAATTTCGACGATTCTTCCGTCACGGCGAAAGTGGGTGACGCATACGAGTTGAAAAACCCCGCGGTGAAAGATTCCGACGGCAAAGAGTATACGCCCGAAGTAGTGGTGAAAGACGCGGCGGGAAACGTGATTCCCACCATCGGCGGAAACGTGGAGATCCGCAACGTGAACGGTTACGTCATCGAATACACGATTAAAATCGGCAATCAGACGTACATGAAGAAAATCACGCTTACGGTTACCGACGACGAAAAACCCGTAATCAATATCGCTTCGCCCGAGGCTGCGTATGTAAATGCGGAATACGCTTTGCCCGCCGTCACCGTACGCGACAACGCGGAAAACCCTGTATCCACGGAGAAGAAACTTTATTTTGTAAACGGCGAAACAAAAACGGAAATGACGGCGGAAAACGGCAAATTCACGCCCACGCAGAAAGGAACTTACGAATATTATGTGAAAGCCACCGATGCGGCGGGCAACGTTGCCGAAAAGTCGGTTACGTTCAGCGCAGTTACGAAACTCGGACATTTCGTGCTTGCCGATTTCTCCGATAACGCCGATAACGCCACCACCCATAAGCGTTTCGATGCCGAAACCGTAAACGCCGAAGTCGGCTGGGAAGAATCGTTCGAGGGCGCTTCCGGCGTGGCGTGGACGAAAGGCGGCGCGCAGGTATGGAAGAATTTTTCGTACCGTTTCGGCACTACCGCAGCCGAAATGGCGGCATACGCCGAGGAAGGCTGGGATTATTATTCGATTCGCCTGTATATCGATCAGGAAGGCTTGTTCCGCGTGCTGAGCTGGAATGTAGACTACGTAAATGCGAACGGCGCGGATACGAACGTTTCGCCGATTGCCGGGAAACAGTGGGTTACGGTGTATATGTCGAAAGCCACGATCGAGGACGCAACCAAACAGACGTATTGGCAGAATGTAGACGAGCCGTACGGCAACGGAGAAACGGGTTTGAACGCGTTCAACACCGCGCCTCTTCGCGAAAATGGTTCGATTCTTTTCTGGATTAATAATCTTTTGGACGATACCAAGGTATATGTAGACGAAATCAAACTGGAAAAGGGAGCAAATCTTTCTGTTTCCGGCGTTGCGGAACGCGTTGTCGTGGGCGAAACGGTGTCGTTCACGGTAAACAACCCGAATAATGTGGAGTACGATACGCAGGTTACGCTGAACGGAAATGCCGTGGAGCTTGTAAACGGCCCTTCGTTCGTTGCCGCGGAAGCGGGCGTATATAAAATTAAAGTAACGAATAAATCTGCGGGGTATGTGGGCGCGTGCGAATACCCGGTGGAAGTGTTACCTAAATTTACTCTTTCCGCCGCGGACATTCAGAACACCACGCTGAATACAGAAATCACATTGCCGAAAGCTACCGTAAAAAACGAAAAAACAAATGCGGAAATAGAAAACGCCGCAATCGATTTGTATTTGCAGATCGACAACGCCGACCCCGCAGCCATTTCGGCGTATGTAATTATTCCTGCAAAAGTGGGTAAATATACGATTATTTATCGTTATACGGCAGACGGCGAAGTATACGAATTGCAAAAATCGTTCGTTGTAACCGATCCGAATAGGTATTTCACGTCGTTTGAAAACGAAGAATTTTTCAGCGGCGTAACGGCGGATGAAGACTGTTCGATTACGCGCAGCAACGAGCATAAAGCGAGCGGCGCATACAGCGCGAAAGTAGCGCTGGCGGCAAACAAGCAGGCGCGTATCGGTTTTGCCGAGCCCGTAAAACAGAGAGTTTTGCAAATCTGCTTTAAAGTGTATGGTACAAGTGATACGAATTTCCAATTCCGCATTTCAACGGGCGCATATAATTTAAACGGTGCAGACGTAGCGGCGAAAACGGACGAAATTCATGACGTTGCGCTTACTGCAAATCAGTGGGTGTATAAAACGATCGATATTCCCGCAAACGCTGCAACGAAGATTTCCGCGCAGGATATTTTAAACGGCGGCATTACTTCGTTCGGTTTCTATGCTCAAAATGCCGTTACGTTTTATCTTGACGATATCGAATTCATCACTTCGGATATTTCTTTTGAATGGGACGATCAACACAGCGCCGCTTGGGACGCTGCGCATCCTTGGACAACAAAGAATAGCGAATTTGTACATAGCGGCGAGTATTCCGCGAAATTCGCGTATGAAAACGCGGGCGGAATGATAGCGATTTATCACGCGCCTCCCGCCGCAACGGCTGCATATCCCGTACCCGCGGGCGCGAAGAAGATCGGGCTTTGGTTGTATAACGACGGCGCCGCGGTTCCTTTGTCGTTCAGTTGCGCTTCTGCTTCTTATGGTAGCTTAGATGTATGCAATATAAGCTTTACGGCGGAAAGCGGTTGGAAATATTATGAGTTTGATATGGCAACGTCGCCTGAAAGCGTTGTGATGTTTGCTCTTTGGTCGGGCAATGTGCTGAGTCAGTCTTTCTATATGGACGATATCGATTTCATTGTAGCAGAAGCTTCCGCAGATATTACGTTTGAAGACGATGCGGATCATTCTTCGGAATGGAAAGACGCGTTCCCGCTTAACGCAATAAAGAGCAACGAGCAGTCACACGACGGGTCGTATTCGGCAAAATTCGCGTTTACGGGTGCGGCGGGGGAATTGGGTACGATTTTGCATGCAGCTCCTGCGCGTGATCCTTGGATTCTTCCGCAAGGATGCAAGAAAGTAGGCGTGTGGCTGTATACCGATAAGGAAAGCGATTCTTTGCTGTTCAGCGCAGCCTCTTCGAGCTTCGGTGCTTACGATGTATTTTCGAACGTAACGGTGAATCTGAAACAGGGGTGGAATTACGTTGAAGCAGACGTTGCCGACGGGATCACACAGATTGTGCAATTCTCGTTATATACGATCGGCGGCACATCGGCGGTGTATATGGACAGCATTTCATTTATTAAATAAGAGGAAGCGACGCAATCAAGCGTAAAAATGCTTAAAAAACGGGGGCGGAAATTTTTTCCGCCCTTTGAATTTTTAGTGATTGAAAGGTTTCATATAAGTCAAAATTTGCATAAATCAATTTTGCCGATAACGGGTGTGTATTTAAATATGAACAGGGGAATGCTATCCCGGGCAAGCCTTGCTCATATATTCGTTTCTTCTTGCCGAGCCGAACAAAATTCTATGATTTTTCTTTCTTCCTGCACGGTAAAAGCTTTGCTTTTTTTCGCGGAATATCGTTCTGAAACGATTTTGCGCATCGGATTTAAAAGCGCGGGAAAATCTTCCGCAAAAATTTTGTTTAATAAATTTTTGTAGGATTACAATAGATATGAGACAAAAGGGATAAAAAAGATAGCGAAGAAATTTTCTTTATGTTAAAGTTTAATCAGCACAAAAAACTAACAAAGGAAAATTTATTCGCTACTATGAACATTGTATCACAAAAGCCAACTTTCGTCAATCAGTTACTCTATTCTTATAGAAATTCTATTTTTGCCACCATTCGCCGTTTTGGTGTCTCCCGAGCCACCATCTACCGTTGGCGTAAACGATACAATGGTACTACTCAATCCCTTGCAGAATACTCTCGGCGTCCGCATAGCCACCCCAACCAACATACGCCCGAAGAGCTTAAACTTATCTCCGATATGCGTAGAAGAAATCCTGATGACGGTTTGGTGTTCTTTTGGACTAAACTTATGCAGCGTGGCTACAAACGTTCTATTCCTGCGCTTTGGCGCATTTTGAGAAAACTATCCCTACTACCCGTTAAACCACCGAATCCTAAATATATTCCAAAACCTTACGAGCCTATGCTTTATCCCGGTCAAAGAGTTCAGGTTGACGTGAAAATGGTTCCCAAATCCTGTATTGTTCCCGATGCAGACGGCTTGCAGGAATGCTATTACCAATATACGGCTATTGACGAATACTCTCGTTTTCGTTTCGTTATGGCTTTTAAGGAACAGAGCACCTATTCTTCCGTTCAGTTTGTCAATGCTATGATTAAGGCTTTCCCTTTCAAGATAGAGTGTATTCAAACGGATAACGGATTAGAGTTTATTAAATCCTTTGACGAGCGCAAAAAGGGCAAAATTTCGCTCTTTGAGGCACGCCTCAAAGAGTTAGGAATAAGGCATAAACTTATTCGCCCTTATACTCCCAGGCATAACGGAAAGGTAGAAAGATCTCACAGAAAGGATAACGAATATTTTTATGCCACTCATAAGTTTTATTCCTTTGAAGATTTCAAAAAACAGCTTGCCGTTCATCTTCGTTGGTATAACTCTTTTCCTATGCGTCCTTTGCAATGGAAATCGCCAAAACAATATATCTTGGATTACTTACACGATGGTCTTTTACATAATTAAAATTTTTTTCTAAATTCTTGTCTCATATGTTTGACAAACCTACATTCTCTAATATTTAGAGTATTTTTTGAGATCTAAATTGACTTTACGCATAAAAAACATAGGGCGAAAAAAGCCCACGGCGTGTCCCTGAACTTTCGAAGCGTTTAAAATTGCAACTCTATAAAATTATAATTATTAAACACAATAGGTACTACGGCGACCAAAAGGCTTCCCGTCATCATGTAGACCGAAAGGAAGCATTTTTCTTACGAACTCGCTATTTGCTTGTATTGAATATAATACTCCTTCTAAATTCCCCACGAATATTTAACTAAAGTTGGACACGAAAGAGAACAATTTTTGGAGGTGCATATTTTTATGAGAAAGGAAGGAAGAAAGAACAAAAAATACTCGCCAGAATACAAAATAAACGTTATAATGGATATGCGAGAGAACCACCTTGGCTATAAAGAAACAGTAAGGAGATACAAACATGGATATACTTATGGAATTTATTTCTACATACGGCTTGGGGTGGATTACCCTTTTTGCAGTTATCGGCATCGTGTTGCTCGGCATTATGAAGTATTGCAATCTATTCAAGAAGATTGCCGAGGGAAGCAGACATTACATATACCTCGCTATCTCCATCGGCTTCTCTGTCGTGGCTACGCTCATTTACTTGCTTATCGCAGGACAATTTACTTGGGTAATGTTTATCGGGGTTGTGGTAGCGGTATTTGCACTCAACCAAACTTTCTATAATATATTTAAGGTTACGCCCGTAAACAGGTTATTTGCCAAAATATTAGACTTCTTAAAGGCGTTGTACGAAAAGCACGAAGAGAACAAAGTTATTGAAACGGAAAAGCCGCCCGAAAATGAATAGACAATATGACAGAAGCCACCTCGGTTGAGATGGCTTCTTTTTTCTTTTTGCTACGGAATTGACAATTTTCTCCGAAAAGATTATATTTATACTGACAATCTTTGATAGAAAAGATGTCAAAATCTAATTAAACCGTGCTACGCAATCAGAACGGCTTCTCGCTTTCCCTTTTCAAGAACGAGCGTTAAAGTGAGTTCTTTCGGCAGGCGTAAATTCGTTAGTGATAGCGCAATGTACGGTAAGCCGTTTTTTATTATTTTATGCTTTTT
>JAQYLE010000024.1 GCA_028720205.1 Clostridia bacterium | reverse complement strand
GTTATAAATATTCAGATATTCCAGCACTTGCGGCAACTCGTTTATCGTAACGTCCTGCGCCGTGCCGAAATCGTCGCGTTCGATAAGCAAGCGCATTGCCTGCATATCGGTGCTGCGCACGGCATAGCCGTAACGGAACGCGTATTCTTCCCCCGCAAGTCCGCCGATACGCAGCGTTGAAGTTTCGTTATATTGTTTCGACGAAAGGACGAACGTATTCCTGCCGGGCGCCACCTGAACCGAATTACCTGCAGAAATCTCCTCGCCCTCGCCGTTAAGCAACTGAATACGCGCTATTTTCGGCGAATAAACGGAGAATACGAAACTCTGCGCAACGTTAAGCGTTTCATGCTCGTCGTTTTTGCAAAGAGTGAGGTCGATATTGCCGTCAGCCGTAACGTTGACGGTGACGGCGCCGTTCTCCGCCGTAAGCGTAGCGTTCGAGCCGGCATAAGTCAATTTCTCCGTATCGAGCGCTTCCTCGTACATTTTATCCGAGGCGAGTTTATGTACGCTCATCTTAGATAAATACAGTCTGCCGTCGGTAAGGTCGGCGCCTGTGGGTCCCAGCGACGTTACAATGATCTGAATGCCCGTAGATTTAAAGCAGGACGTGGGAAGAATCACCTGTTTCCACTCGCCCGCAGGAACGTTCACGCGGTTGTTCCAGCCGAAAAATACCGCTTTATCCTTTTCCCCCTCGTTAAACAGCCACATTTCGATATAATCGTAATCGGACGTAAGTACGTTGCCGCGAAGGTTGGTATAGTTCCACTGTTCGTTGTTATATTGTATATAACAGGTTCCGTCTTCCCCTTCGCGCTTTTTTTCAGAGGAATAACCGAAAAAGTTATTGCTTGTTTCGGCGTTGCTGAAATGAGCGATACCGTAAAACTTATCGAAATAGAACGCGGGGCGGTCGTAAGACGCGCCTGCCGCCATGCCGTCGTTGCGGCTTTGCGCATTCAGCAGATCGGACATTTTTCCGGTAATCTTATCGTAATTGTAAATTGCCGCACGGTACAATTCGGGCAGTGCGTTATACCTGCCGTACAACTGCAACAACTCCTCTTCGTCGTCTGCGGAAACCGAATCGGAAAGGTTGTCGATCGCGCCCGTCAACGAATCGATTTCCGTCATTACGGCATTGTCGTCTTCAGAAAAAACTTTCCCGAATTCGGCGCTTATTTCGTCGATATAAAACTCCATTGTACCCGTCTGTTGCAAACCTAACGAAAAGCCGTAGATTTCTTCTTTCAGATATTTAGTTACTACCGCGTTCACCGGCATCACGCATTCCGTCCACGCCCCTGCCGCCAATTCAAACTCCTGAGAAAGCAGATTCGTCCCGTCGTTATGCAGAATATTCATGGTTATTTTCGATACGTCTTCGTTCGCGTTATAAACCCATGCCGAAAAGTTTTTTAAATCGCTCACGTCCATTTGCGGAATATCGGTATCCTGCGGTCTGAACTGAAATTCGGGATACGCCCTGCTTTGTTCGATTTCGATATGCAGACTTCCCTCTCCGCCTTTGATATATTCCTGTTGATTCGAAACGGAGAAGAGTCCTTTACAGTCGTTTTCCACGCCTATGATTCTGATACGATACATATCGCCGGTGTTGTTCAGCCCGTTCATTACGTGCTTGCCCGTAAGCACGTTTTCCTCTTCCGGTTCGGGAGTGGTTTCCTCTTTTTCGCCCCCGCAAGCCGCCGCCGTACATCCGCAAACCGCCATAGAAAGAATTATCAATAATAAACGTTTATTCTTTTTCATTTTTCCGTCCCCTTGTTATTTTTTTGTTATTTCTTTTCGTACCAGATATCGGATAACTCAAATATACGGTCCTGCCACAGGGAAAGCCTTCCGTCCGCGTCGCTGTACAAGTTTCTGAAAGCAATACGCACTCCCCGGACTTTTGCCGTATCGATACCGTAATCGGGATTGATATGAACGCGCACTTTTCTCTCCTTGCCCGTTTCTACGTACTCGGCGCCGATTTCTTCCGCTATGCCGTTTTCCATGATAAGTTGCACGTATAATTCAAGGTTTGTAGTTCCCGTATTTTTTACGTTGAACCAAACGTTTTCAGCACCCGTCAAATCTCCGACGGTGAACGTCACCGCAGGCATAAGCCGTTGCGTGGCGCCGTCGATACCGCCGGGCCCTACATTTTCGCCATACCCTCCGCCGTTCGCGTAGTACGAGCGTATGGTTACGTTCAGTTTATCGCCTTGCGCAACGGCGGTACTCATAGTCGACGGATCGGAATCTCTTCCGGTGCATACGACTCCGTCCGAGCCGTTCTGCGCGAAATCGGTGACGCTGCCTGTTGCGGCAAGATTGCATACGTATTCTCCGTTTGCCGTATCTATTATAAGTTTCTGCGCCGATACCGTGGAAAGGGTTACGTTGTATTTATACCCTCCGCTTACGGCTACGCCCGTCTTTTCCGCCCCGTTTACGGTGAGCGAAGAAGATTCGGCATAAATCGAAACGTCAACCTGTTTTCCGCTATAACCGGTAGTTACGAACAACCCTTCGGCTCGCTTTAAATCAAGAATACGCCGCGCCAATTTCTCTCTTGCCCCGAACACCAGGGAATCGTCGGTACGGTAGATTGCGCCGCTGAATAATTCATCGTACAGATCGTTTACGTAATCTTCGAAATTAACGGTGAGTCCGTATTTCGCCGCACGCTCGGTAAGAAGATTTTCGTAAACGGTAAGCATGTTGTAATCTTCCGACGAATTGCGCTGTTCCACCAGACGAACCGACGCAAACGGAGACGCGCTGCCGTATTTTCTGCCGGGATAAAGCAAATATCCGTCGCCGTTGGCAATCCCGGCGTAGCGCGCCGCGGTAGTGTACGGGTCGATGTAGTTCTTGCTGTCGTCGTATTTGGCTACGCTCCAATAAAGGAACCCGCTTACGTTATACTTTTTCTGCATCCAGCCCGTTACGCGCGCCCCTAACGCATAATCGTCCGTATGAAACGACGGGTACGGATATAACGGCCCTACGCAGGTGTAAGTCCAGGTATTTTTTCCCGACCTTTCACGCTGTCCGCCGTATTTTTCCGCGTTGATGTTATCGTTGAACACGCTCAGGTACGGGCAGAACGACGCGTCGATACTATCGACGAACGGTTGGTTGAAATTTACGTTTGTAAAAACGCACGGAATATTCGCCACGGATTGTTTGACGTGTTCCGCAAACTCTGCCGACATGCCGTCGAACAAGCCCTCCGCTTCGAACCGCGAAACGGCGGATTGCAACGTTTTTTCCATTTCGCCGCCTTCGTCGAGCATTCTGTGCGCCGCTTCGGTTTTGCTTGCAACCGATCCCGCGGCGCCCGACTCGTGATCTGCCTCGTCGAGTTCGGTAGGATAAAAGAACGCATAATCTATATACGGCTTTTCTTCCGTGCTGATTTTAACGAGTTCCCTGATGAAATTTATCACCTTGTCGCCGTCCTGCGCCGCCGTATAACTGCGCGAGAAAGCATAAGGAATCACTATGGAATTGTAATTGTCGCTTTCGAAAAGACGCTGTACTTCCCCGATCCATTCGGTTACGTCCCAATTATCCTGTATCACATACGTATTTACGTTATATTTCAGCAGAAAATCGTTGTACGAACGCACCGTCTCGTCGGAATTGTCGTATTCTCCCGCCAGAAGATGGCGCCTGTACAGCAGAAAACACGTCTGCATGGCGTCTTTTCCATCGTATTCTATATCCCACACTTCGCACGTAACGGGAATCTGCGTTTTTTTGCCGTCCAGATCCAATACGAAATTACCCGTATACGTTCCGGGCACGGTATCTTTCGTTGTGGTGATTTCCACGGTAATTCCCTGATTCTTCCCTTCTTCTATTTTGTTTTCTTTATACTCCGCCGCGGTTTGCATAGGCAACAGCATATCGGGAACCATGCTGCCGGCGCCTATTTCTTTGTTGGGCGAGAAATTCTTTACGATTTCGATATATTTTTGCTGAAATACTTCGATATCGTTTGCAGAAATCGTGTTCCCTTTGCCGTCGGAAAGATCGGAAGCGGTTAAAGAGAAGGAATCCACGTCGCTGCCTGCCGTAACGATGAGTTGCGCGCCTTCCGTTTCGTTTTTCATCATCTGAACGGAAAGTTGCGCGGGCAACTTATCGTAAATCGAATTATCCTGCGCGTTCTGCAATACCTTTCTTGTACTGTACGTACTCCAAACGCTGTGCCCGGCGTTTTCTTTTTCCAAGCCGTCGCTTTGGTCCCCGCAGGAACCGAGAACACCCATTCCAACCGCCATCGCTAATACCACCCCTAAGTTCTTTACTTTCATATTATTTTCCCTTTTTTGATTTATTTCCTTATCTTAAAGATACTGACGTATCGTGCTCCAACGCTGCTGAATATTGTTCGTATTCGTCGAAAGAATCTGGTCTGCGGTGGCGCCGCCAATCAAAGCGGCAACCAGATTTCCGCTTCCGTTGGCAAACGTAGCGCTTACGTCTGCTGCGGCGTACAGTTTCGTTTTCGAGTATTCGAAATAGAATACCGAGTCTTCGTCTTCCGCCTTGTTGATAAGTTCGCGGAAATCCGTTTTCTTGATTTCCTTATACCCTGAAACGGGTGTGAACGGCAGGCGGGCGCCTTTTTGCGTTTCGTAATAGATATTCAACCCCTCGTCGGAATATATAAATTTCAGAAAATCTTTCGCCTTATCGATTTTTGAAGAATAGGAAGGAATATACCCCACGAAACTGCTGACGGTGCCGGAATACTGCATTCCGCGCGCCTCCTGAATCAACGCGAAATCTTCCGCCGTAACCGCGGGATACTTTTCCGAGGAAGTTTTACCCGCGTCGATTTCGGCGATTATATCCGCAAGCACGCCGTCGCTCGTCTTTCCCGCCGCAGCAGCCGCTTTTACCACCGACGGCGTCTTATTGACGATAGCGCTTATTACGGGCGTTTTTATATATTTTATATCAACGTTTTGATAATTGCTCATTTCTATTTCCAGCCAACTGCCGTTTACGCAGAACGCGGCGGCGCCTTGCAGAAAATATCCTTGCATATCGGTGAAATCGAGGCTGGTAGACGCGCTGTTCTGATAGCCCGGAGTAGTAACAAGTTTCTGAAGTACTTCCAAAGCGTACTTCTGCCCGTCGTATGTATAAATATATTCCCCCGAAGAGTTTTCAGGGCCTCTGCCCTGCATAAACCATTTCATCGATTCGTATCCTTCGTATTGCGCGATCCATACGGGGAGAAACATCGTATAATACTCGTCCGCGCTGCAATAAATGAAGGGCGACGCCTTTTTGTTTTTCGCAACGATTTTGTCGCATACGTCGAAAAGTTCGTTCGTCGTAAGGGGAATATCGTCGTCGGTCATACCCAGATTTTCCCAGACGGTACGGTTACAGACGATACCCGATATATTTTTCGCCCACGGCACCGAATAAAACTTTCCGTCCAGCGAAAAAGCGTCTTTTGCCCTTTCGTCCATTTTGCTCAGCATCGTCGCGCCGTTTTCCCCCTCGATTTCACTTTGATACATATCGGAAAGGTCTGCATATAAAGTATCGTATTTAACGCCGTTTACGCTGACGGAACCGCTATATACCTTGTTCCAAATACTGCCCTGCTGAAAAACGACATCGGCGTTGCTTGCAAGCGATTCCACCTGCGTTTTTATGCTTGTATTGCCCTGCTGACCTACGGCTTCCGTAAACTGCACCTTCGTGCCCGTTTTCTGCTCGTACGCCTTTGCGATATTCTGCGCCCATTGCGTACCGTAACCGAGTTTTGCAATTAACACCTGAATCGCCTCGGGGTCGTATTGTTCCCCGCTGCATCCCGACTGCGCGATGCATACGCCCAACGACAACGCTCCAGCCATTATTACGGACAGCGCTTTTTTCGTCTTTTTTCTCATCTTTTTTACTCCTTATTGATTTTTTTTCGTTGTGAAGCAACGTTTTTTATATTAAATCAGCCTTTTAATCCGCCGATATATACCTTTTCCATAATCGTGTTTTGAAATATCAGGAAAAGCGCCAGGCAAGGCAACATAGCAATCATCAATCCTGCGAAATAGGCTGGTTTGCCCGCGCCCGAATCGTATTTAATGCTATTCTCGTATGCATACAGCGCATAGGAGAGATTGGGGAAGCGGGTCATATACAACAGCGTGTTTTCGTATTCGTTCCAGTTGGCGATAAACGACATAATAAACAGCGCCATCATGCTGGGTACCGCCATGGGTAACATAATTTTAAAGAATACGGTATAATGCCCCGCGCCGTCGATGCTTGCGGCCTCCGCATATTCCCACGCTATTCCTTTCCAGAACGAATACATATAGAAAAAATGTCCGCCGTATAAAGTAATGTTTGTAAGAAGCATAAGCGGCGTATTGATAAATCCGATTCGGGACATCAGCCTGTACGTTGCGGGCCCCGCCCCGTAGAGGGGCAACGTGGTAAGAAAGAAACCCAGCGTGTAAATAAACTTTGTAAATTTCGATCTGTAAAACACCAGAATATACGTAACCATTACCGTCGTCATCCAGGCGATAAACGTACCTAAAACCGAACGCCATACGGAATTGAAAAGCATCTCGCCGTAAGTGTGCGTGCCTATCTGAAAATCGGTGAACGCGCGATAAACGTTTTTAAGGGTAGCCCCTTTCGGCCAACTGAACAACTTTACGTTCATCATATCGGCGATAAACGACGCCGACGACGGTTTAATCGCAAGCAACGCCGCAAAGAGAAAGAAAAACAGAATATACAAACAGTATAAGGCTATAAACGCAAACGCCACGCACATGGCGATTCTGTTGGAAAGCGACGTTTTTATTTTAATACCGTTTCGTTTTTTCATGCCGCTTCCTCCTCTTCCTTCTTATCGCTGTATACGATTTTTTTCACGAGCATCGCAAGCGGGAAAGAAATCGCCGTCATACATAACCCGAGCGCGGACGCAAGGTAGTAATTCTGATAAGATTCGCTTCCGCTCACCTGACCGATCATTTCGTATAACATATACGAAAGCGTGTAGGTATTATATTCGCCCTTGGTAAACGCAAGAACCGGGCCGGAGGCGCCGAGAAATCCTACCGCGCCTAAAATAACAACGGTTGATATCGTAGGCCATATCATCGGAATGATCAGCAGATAAAATTCCTGAAACCAATTACAGCCGTCTATTTTACCCGCTTCAAGCACTTCGGGCGAAATACTGTTCATCGCGCCGCCCCAGATAACGATGTTGCCGCCAAGCCCGAACGAAACGGTATATAGCAACATCATCCAGATAGCGGTACCTGTTTTCGTAATCGGGTTGGCGTATACCCCTCCGCCGGACAGAACGGACGCATGGTACGGACCGCCCTCGCCGAAAGTATATTTGAACAACATAACCAGCGCCGTAGACATAATAATGCTCGGCATATACGTAATTACGCGGAAGGTTTTATAACCGGCGATTTTTTTCGAGAAAAAATATCCGATCAGCAACGACAACGGCAAATTAACCAATAGCCCCGTGGCATAGAACAAACAGGTGTTGCGCAGCGCGACACTCAGAATCCTCCCGTGGATACCTTCGCCTTTGAACAACGCTTTGTACACCGTCTTGAAATTATCAAACGTCCAGAGAATTTCGCCGCCCGGCCCTTCCCGCTGGAAAGCCATGCAAAACGAATCCAGATGCACGTATATATAAAAAATGAAAAATCCTATCATCGGCAGCGCCAGGAAACTTGCCACAAACAGGCGACGACTCCATACCTTTTTTACTTTCACTTCGCCGCGAACGAAATTTCTTTCCGCTTCCATTTTCGCCTCCGTAATTTACTCAAATCGTGTTTTTATCATATCATAAGCCGCCGCCTTTTTCAACCGCATTTCTGACCTTTTACAACTAAAATTTGATATTTTTATCAAAAAAAATCTAAAACCACGTTCGATTTTTAATTTTTTTTAAAATCTTGTTAATATCTTCTTCGTTTGTTTGACATTTGCCGCCGTTACGTGGTATATTACCGATATCAATAAACGGAGAACTGCTATGAGTCATTATATTTTCACTCAGGCTAAAATCAGTAACTCGTACTGTGCCAATATTTACCGTCCGCCCGCAACGGAGCACGGGCACGAATATTTTGAATTGGCGTTTGTCGTCAAAAGTAAATGCATAAACGTTATCAACCAGCGGGAAATTTCTTTCGAACCAAACGTATGTACGCTTT
Source organism: Clostridia bacterium (assembly GCA_028720205.1). Lineage (GTDB taxonomy): Bacteria > Bacillota > Clostridia > Christensenellales > Borkfalkiaceae > Scatosoma. The sequence goes on along the minus strand of JAQYLE010000024.1, from coordinate 21,906 downwards.
TGCGACCTGACGACGTGCACTATTTTAAAGACGTAAAAATGGCGGCGTTCGGCGATTACCAGCATATCGACGTTTACGTAAGCAGAAAAAAAATGCAGGACATCTGCGAATTTTTGTCGCCGAACCTGTATGAAACCCTTTTACATATAAACTCGCCTATCGTTTTCAATCTTTCCCGCGAAGCGGCAAGCGTAGCCGTAAAAAAAGCGAATTTTTTAACTAATTCCGGTTCCGACGCCGAAAAATGCGAACCGATACACACTTCGCTTGTAGTATTGCTCCTCTCCGTATGGTTGGAGGAACGGATTATTTCCCGTTCTGCCGCTCAATCCGTTCCCGAATGGATCGGCCGGTTATTGCAAAAGACGAATTCGCCCGATTATATACTAAAACCCGTTTCGGAAATCGCGCAGGATTTCGGTTATACTCCCGAGCATCTCTCGCGCGAATTTCACAAATATATGGGGCTGACGCTGAAGCAGTATCTTATCCAAAAAAAAATGGAGCGCGCCGCAGGCATTCTTACTTCAAATAATGCGAAAGTCATCGATCTGGCGATGATGCTGGGATATCAGAATCCGAGCAATTTCAGCAAGAATTTTTTTGAAGTGTTCCACTGCTCGCCTACGCAATACCGTAATAAATACCAAGCGCAACCGAAAGAGTAAAATCACAGTAAAATACGCGCGTTTGTCGCCTGATTTATTAACGCGCCGAGGAGATCGTTATGATATTAAGCAGCAATTACAATCGCTACGAGTCTTATTTTCACGAACAGGCTTTTCAAAAAATGAAAGAGAACGGCTACGGTGCCTGCGATTACGTACTATATCTTTGTAAATCTCCCTTAGACCGCTCGGACGAGCCCTCTTTCGCGGAGATTGAAAAAAATTGCGAACGACTCAGGGTTTCCGCAGCATCGCAAAAGGTAAAAATTTTTCAGACGCACGCCGGATTTTACTTCGATTCGGATTGTTACGACAAAGAATATGCCGACGCCTACGTCGCGCATACGATGAAACAAATCGTCATGACAAAGTTAATGGGCGCAAAATATATGGTCGTCCATCCCGTGCAGCCGTATCGCTGGAACGATGATTTGCAACCGGAAAAGACGGAGCAACTCAACGTTGAAATTTTAAAAAGACTTTCGGAAAAAGCGGAACGGGAAGGCGTCGTGCTTGCGCTGGAAAATATGCCGGCAAGATATTCCACAATCCCTTGCGCTATGCCCGAACGGTTAATCGGTTATGTGGATAAAGTAAACTCGGAATATTTAAAAATATGTCTGGATACAGGCCATGCAAACATCGCAAGAAATTGCCGTTCAGAGGGCAAAGTGCCGACGTGCGGCGATTACGTGCGGGCGTTCGGTAAACGAATCGTCTGCCTGCACCTTCATGAAAACGACGGCAAAACCGATCAGCATAATATGCCCGATACTACCATGACGGGCGCTCCGGATTGGAACGAAATCTTTGCGGCGTTAAAAGAAACCTCATATTCGGGAACGCTAAACTCCGAAGCGAGTTTTTCCGCACGACTGCCCGAAGAACTTTTCAACGACGCCGAAAAGTTACAAGCGAAATTGTTGACTTATTATGCTGATAAATACGATTTATGATTTTCGGCGTTTTTAGTAAATTGATTTGGATTACCAAAACGTCTGCGCTCTGTTTTTTACAAACGGCGGCATTATTTCATTCACATAAAACCTGAAAAAAATTGAAACGGCGAGTGAACCGTAAAATCTCACTCGCCGCATTTTCGTAATCTTTTTGAAACGTCGTTCATTTCTTCTACATCGCGTCAATCTTCCAGCAACTCTTTCACTATTTTCTTGGCGCCGCTTTTTAAAACGGATAACTCGCTGCCTTTACAGAACATCTTTACTCCGCAACGCTTCGCCTGTTTTAAATACGTTTCGTTTGCGGTGATGATCCCCGACAACTTGTTGAACTTTCTCGCCGCTTCCGCCGTTTTTTCTATCGCCGATAAAATTTCCGGCGCGGCGGGATCGGTAAGGCAATGATACGAATCGGATAAATCGTTAGGGCCCAGGAAAAATCCCGCAACGCCTTCCGTCGCCAGAATTTCCTCAATATGCTCCACGCCGCTTACCGTTTCGATCTGCGCGTAAACTTTGGTATGTTCGTTCGCCGTGCGCATATATTCCGTTAAAACGGGCGGATCGTACAACGTATGCGCCCGCATCGTGGAAATTCCCCGTTCGCCCAGCGGCGAATATTTTGCGTATCGCACCACCTCTTTGATATCGTCCGCTCCGTTCGTCATGGGAAGCAACAACGAATCCGCCCCCATATCCAGAAATTTTATAATATCCCGCCGCCTGTTCGACGAAAGCCTGATTATCGTTTCGGTTTTTCCAAACGCTTTCGAAGCGCTCGTCATCGTATAAACCTCCCGATAATCGAATCCGCCGTGCTCGCAGTCGATAAGAATAAAATCCATGCCCGCCTGTCCGAGCAAAATTGGGAAATTACCAAACGGTATTTCGTTAATCATAATTCCGCAACGTCTTTCGTTCATACTCTACTCCTTTTTTTTACCGTTATTAAAACGCCGCATGTTAATTTTCGTTTTCCGCGGCGATTTTTTGCAAACCGCTCAAGGCGTCTTCTCCGTCGCTTATCGAAAACGGCAACCCGATCCGCTGCAACACGTTTTCGATCAGTTCCCGATGAAACCGAACCGTTCCGCCGATGGCGACGATTTTTTTTCTTTCGGGCAGGCGCCGCAACGCGGCGGAATACGCCCCGTACAATTTATCGCATAACCCGTCTTCTTTTCCCGCGCCGATAACGCCTCCGCCCGGCAACCCCGTTACCGTACAAAGCGTCGCTCCGTTGAAATACGGTCTCGATTCGAAATCGCCGCATACAAACCCTTCCGCGCGCGTTAAACATTGCGCCGCCGTGCCGAGGTTGAGCACGTACCCGTCGTCTCCGCCCGATCCTTTCGCCGCGCATTGCGTATCGCCCACGGGGGCGTATATCGTCTTTCCGCCGTATTCCCCTACGGGCGCCACGTCGTAATACGCTTCCGGCAGGCGGAGAGAAAACGGTTCCGTTGAACGTTTTTTTACGTTGTAAAATCCGCTCGCCGCCAGATCGGTGATATGCGAGGCGTTTCGTTTCGTCAACGAAAAGGCAACGTAAGAACCCAAAGTGAAAAACTCTTTGGCTTGCGCGAACAAATCCGGCCGTTCTCTTTTTACGGCTTCCACGCCTGCGCGGGGAAGATTAGGCTTCATATCCACGCCGTTTTCTTTTTTCATCGGCAGAACAATACCGAACGTTTCCGCCCGTCTGTCCCGCCAGGAAATATAATTCGTGAGTAAATTCCCCTTCCCGTCCGCTAAAAGATAGCCGTGCATCTGCGTGGAAAAAAAGACGCGCTCCGCCGAAGACGAATCGACGACGCGCCTTACCGCGCCGACGATTTCAAAAGGGTTTACTTCGTATTTACCGTTTGCGTTCAGAACGGGCGCGGGAAACGGGATTCTTTCGATTTTTCCGCCGTCTTCCAGGCTTTTTATATTGGTACTGCCGATATCGATATATAAATTTTTCATATCTTGCCGAAATTATCTTTACTGCCGACGAAAATAATCGGATATATCCACCGAGGCGAAATAAACGTCGTGACGGTTCACTTCAAACGAAAATATTATTCTATCCTCTTCCGCAAAACCGTCGGGATAAGAAAGCCAGCCGGGAAAATCAAGCACGCGCTTTTTATATTTCCAGGTTTTCATATCGTCGTCGGAAATCCAGATTTCCAAAGGATTTCTGTATTTCATTCCCGTGGCGGAATTCGGCGTGTTGATCAGCGCTATCGATCCGTCTTTCAGCGGCAACAATTTTGGCTTGTTGTTCGGATTGGGAATATCGGTGGCGTACGGCGCCGACCATACTACGCCGTCGGCGGAATCGCAGCGGTACAACCGCCCCGCGCCGTTGATACGAAGCAACATAGAAAAACTACCGTCGGAAAGTTGTATCGGCGCCGGCTCCGGCCACTGCCATACCCTTTTGCCATCCCATTCGTTCGCCACAAGAATATCGTCGCTTTTGCGAAAAATTTTATTATCGAAGGTGGAAATCAAACCGCAACGCACGTATTGTAAAGACGTATCGAACACGCATTTCCCCTCGGCGGAAAGCCTGTCGTTTTCCTCCTTTGGAATATCGTAAAACTGATAAGCCGTATATCTCGCTCCGCTTTTTGCGCGGAAAGAATTGCGCAAAAAACAAAACTTTTCGCCGAATACGGGCAAAGGCTGCCTTTCCCAACTGTTTCCGTTATCTCTGCTGATCAGAGATAACCCCTTCGTATCGAGATAGCCGCCGCTGTGTTCCGTCATAGATACGGTAATCACGCCGTTTTCGTCCACGTCGACGTCGGTGGCGTAATTCGCCGTGCCGTTATCGGGAACGATCGGCTCGCCTTCGCTCCATTTTTTACCGTCTTCGCTTCGAAAAACCAGAACGCGGTTTTCTATGGCGGGCTCTTTTACGCCGCCGCACTGACATACTAAAAACAGACTTCCGTCTTTCAGCCGCCTTACGATCGCCTCGCAGGAAAGCGAATCGCGGTGCACCATTACGATTTCATCGTGTTTTTCGTCCATTTTATACTCCGTAGTTCACATATTTATCGGGGAAACGGACGCGCGTTGTTTATTTACGCACGCCCGTTCCGTTAATTCCCGATATGCTTATTTAATCTTCTTTTTTACCGCGTTTTTTCGCCGCGATAACGCCGCAGGCGATCAAAGCGCAGACGCCCGTAAACCCACCCGTAACGGTGGAAGAACAGCCGCTCTTCTTTTCTTCGGTTTTTTCCTCGGGTTTTTCCTCGGGAGCGGGTTGCTCGGATTCCTTTAATTCGAACACGGCTATCAGCGTAAGATCGGATTCCACGTTCTTCAACGTAGTAATCGTTTCGCTGCCGCCCTCCGTTCTCCAGCCTTTAAACGTATAACCCTCTTTAACGGGATTTTTCAATTCCAGCGTATCGAAATACGTAATCGTTTCCGCATTGCTTTCTCCCGCGGCATACGCGCCGCCGTTCAGACGGTAAGTAAGCGTATAAGTAACCACCCGGAAAGAAACTTTCAGCGTAAACGCTTTGTCTACCGGATAAAAATATTTGCCGTCCGACGCGGGAGTTAATTGCTTGCTTTCGCCCTCTTCTTCGCCGTAAATTACAGTTACGTCTGCGGCGTAGCCTTTTTCCGGCGTAGCAGTAATCGCCAGAGTCTTATAGATATTAACGGTATAAGAAGTATCGCTTACAACGTTGCCGTCGATCGATACGCTGCCGCCCGTCTTATCGATATCCAGCGTAAGTTGCGTTTCGTCGCCCAACCCTAAAAACTCTATCTGCCCGTCGGCGGATAAGTTTACGGTATATTTCGCCTGCGTGATTCTGCCGCTCTCCCCGTCCGTCGTTTTGTTTTCATCGGCAAGATCAAGATCTGAGCCGTTGAGTTTCACGCCGCGGAAATCGTATCCGCTTTGCGGCTTAACGGTAATTACGGCGTCTTCGTTCGGCTTCAGATAAATCTTTCCGTCGGCTGCGCTGTCGTCCGTCGTGTTATACGAAACCACCGCCGCGGCGGAATTTTCGCCCGTAACTTCAAGTTTCACAAGTTTTCCAATGGTAACGTTCACCGTCCAGTTCAAAGGCGCGGTTCCTAAAATATCGGTCGTTTTCTCATTCTGTTCAAACGTATTGTCGTCGGGTTTTGCGCCGTGATTCCCTTTTCTGAGATAGAATTTCCCGCCGTTTTTCCAGCCGGTCAGCACGGCGTTGGCGTTGTTCGTTTCTTCCGTCTGCGCCACTTCTTTGCCTTCCGCAAGCGATTCTACCTTAGTAATACCGTACCCTTCTTCCAACGCCGCGGAAATTTTAAGCCCGTCGAAGAAAAACAGTTTATCCGAAGGAACTGAAATCGTTCCGCCTTCCGTCTGCGCTTCGTACGTTCCCTCTGCGGTTTTCGTCGCTTCCGAACCGTTAACGATAAGTTTCACGTTGTCGTAATATCCGGTAAGCAGTTCCAGATTACCCGTTACGGCGCTTGCCGTAGCGTTGATCTTTTCGGTGGTTACAACGCCCTCGTTCTGCTTTATAAACGCCATTTCGCCGATCACGAAATCCCAGCGGTACGCGCTGTACGTCAACTCTACGTATTCCAACTCCAGATTTTCGTAGCCGGTCGAGTCGATCAGTCTGTTGCCGATGTCCGCCGTAGTTTTTCCGTCGCGCAGATGCTTTAACGGAATATACACCGTACCGTCGCGCCCGCGCGGCACGTTCAACTGTCCGCCGACATTATTGTTGCCGCCGTTGGAAATCAGAACGTCCTCCACCTCGCCGCTCGTAGCGGAAAGGAAAGTATAACGGGGACGGGGCGCTTCGGAATCTGCGCCCTGATCTTCTTTCGTTACGCCGTAAATCGTATCGTTATCCTTGAATTTAAAGCGCAGATACGCTAACGCGCTGCCGTTGTTCGGCCGGTTAAACTGACGATCGGGTACCTTGAAACGAACGGCAAAATCGGTGACGGAACTTAACGTATACGATCCGTTTACGGTAAAGCGCACCGTTTTGTTCCCCGTTGATTTAGCGTAGGCGAACGTTCCGTTTTCAATCTGCAACTGTTGCAGATCTTTTTCGGGCACCTCGGTTAAATAATCGCTTACCTGAGGCGCTTCCGCGCTCGCCGTTTTCGCCGCGTGCAACGCTCCGAACGAGGCGACGGACATACATGCCGCTAAAAACGCCACGCACATTTTTTTCCACTTTACTGCTAATCTCATAAAATAATCCTCCCTTGATTTTTTAAATTTTTTTTGTCTTTTATTCGCATTTTTCTACCGCCGCCGCTTTTTGCAAAGCATAAGGCTTCCTGCAACCGCGGCGATAAGAACGCCTCCGCCGCCGACGACCGACGAACGGCAGCCCGATTCCTTCCCGTCTTCCGTGCCTTTATTATTTTCTCCTTCGTTATCCTCCTTTATCGATTCGTCCCGTACCGTAACGTACGCTTTCAACAAACTGTATCTGTCCTGCGCCTTGCCGTTTACCGAACGGGAAAAAGTAAACGTATACCTCCCCGTTTCGTTTTTGGAATAATCCGGGCACTGCCATTCTCCCTGCAAAGGTAATTCCGAACCGTCTTCTCCCACTAAGGTTACCGTCTGCGGCAACAACGAAAGGATTTCGCTTTTCGGCGTTCCCGTTTTTACGTTGATGTACCGTTCGTACTTTTCCTTTACGGAAACGTAATCGAGATACCCGCCCGTAGCGCTGACTTTCATACGCATCTTACAGGAAGCAGACACGGGTTTTCCCGCTTTGATATCTTCCTCGGTAATAACGCACATACGTATTTCTTTCTGATCGTATCTGCCCGCGTCGTACGCGATATATATTTCGCCGTTTTTCCCCTGCCGCTGCGCCGCTTCGGGATAACTTACCCCCCAACGGTTACCTGTCTCGCTGTCGTCCAGCATCAGCATATACGGGAACGTTTTTCCGTCGTCGTACGAAAGATACGCCGCCAGATTCACTCTTTGGGAAGTAGAGGCGTGCGTCAGCATAAGCACCGCGCCGCTGTTCAGCCGCTGTATGTGAAATTTCGAAGAGGGCGTAACGTAAGGCACGCCTTTATCCGCCTCGTATGCCGACCAGGTAACGCCGTAATCGGAAGAATACGAAACTTCCATTCCGCCGCCTTTATCGGCAGGCAGGCGCGAAAGCATCATCAGCGTTTTTGTGTCGGCAAGTTCCAGAATCTGCGCCTCTCCGTATTTTTTATCGGCGGCAAACGCCGAGACCGCAGGCTGCGTTGTGTTCGTCGTCCAGGAATACTTGCCGTTGGCATTATCCGGATTACATATGTACGTCACCTGTTTCGCCGTGCTGTTTTCTACGGGAGTAATCCACCTTCCGTTCGATAAAATGGTGGGACGGTGCGCGGGCGGCAGTTTCAGCCAACTGACGGGCGACGAAAATCTCAACTCTGTTTCCGGGTTTTCGCAATCGGGATTGAGTATCTGCATCGCATAAACGCCCTTCAGTCCGCCGCGAATTAAAATCAGCCACAGTTTTCCGAACTGATCCGTAAACAGCCTGGGGTCGGTCAGACGGATATTTTCGTCCGGCACGTCCCATATCATATATTCCTCGCTCCACGTAACGCCCGAATCGTCGCTGTAATACATCACGTCGTAATTGTCGACGCCGTCCGGACCTTCTACGGAGTCGCCCGTTTGCCAGGCGCACCACATTCTGCCGCCTTCCGTAACGGCGATCGTAGGCAAGCCCTGCCAACGTCGGCTTTCTTCCGCGTACGTTTCGTCGCTGTTTGAAGAAACCTTCCGCTCTTTTACCCCCGCTTCCGACGACCAGAATCCTATCACCTTCATTTCCTCCGCCTGCGTAGTGATTTCCTGCGCTTGCACCCCGCTTTGTTTTCCGCTGAAAACGCCTGCCGAAAGCAACAAAGCGCCTGCTAAAATCGAAGCAAATAGTTTTTTCATCGTTCTCCTCGCCTTTTTTTGTAATTATGCGCGCCGCGCGCGCCGCATACTCGTCAATACGTAATCGTATACGTATGTATCATCTGCGTAAAGGCGTACGCATTTTCGATATCCGCGCTCAGGCGTTCGTCGCCGTCGCACGCCTGCGAAGTAAACAGAATCTCCAATTTTCCGTATTCGGGCAACCTGCCGTAAGCGTCGCTTACGATACAGGGCGAAAAAATACGCATATACCCGTTGATTTTGTTTTCGTCCTCCAAAACCGCGGTAGTATCGGCGTTAATCTCTCCGCCAACGCGTTGCCACCATACCGTAGGCTCGCCTGTTTTTACGCCCTGATCGATATGATCAAGCACGGAAACCGGCGCGCGGTACGCCTGCACGCCGTCTGCCACTTTCGGCGCGGACGTCGCCATCGTACGCACTTCTCTCGCCGCGAACAGTTCGCCCGATTCCGTATCTAAAACCAGATCGCCGCCGTACAGCAACGGATTCGACGTACCGAGATCGGTAACGCCCGTAGTTTCCAGAACATTCTTTCCGCATTTCACGATATGATCCAGATCGCCAAGGTCTAATTCGTATACGTAATTCGATTTGAAATTTTCCGATTCTTCGTAGAACAAATACACCTTGCCGCCCGTTTCGCCGTAGCGGATTAAAGACGGCTCGATACAGCCGGGATACGTAGCCAGCCCCATCGTATCCCAATCCGAACTTTTAAAAGTAATCAGCGGTTTATCGCCCACTTTCGTCCACGCGCCGTCGGGCGTTTCCGCCACGGCAAGGCCTATCTGAGCCTCCGATTTATCCGCCTCTTTACTGCCGCTGTACGCCATAAGATAAGAATACCGCTTTCCACCGTAGGAAAAATCGCCTTTCACTACGTCCGCGCCGAATACGTGCGCCGAATCCCACGCGCCTTCCGCGCCCACGCCGACGCATTTTTTCGCCTCGGAATAATTCCATTTTCCGCCGGAATATTTTCCTACTCTTACGGCGACGGAATCGGTTGACGCGTTATATTTTTCTTCGTTTCTGGTATAATACAGAAACCTCGTAGCGCCTTCCTGCATCACGGACGGATTTTCGTTGTAATACCCCATACTCTCTTTAAACACGGGGTCGATACCGTCGTAGAGTTTATCTTCGTAAGTTTCCTGCTTGCCCTTGTTTTCTTCTTCCGACCCCTTCTTTTTACAGCCCGCCCCTGCGGCGCAACCGAATAAAGCAATTACGGAAAGCGCCAGCGCAATCGTTTTTTTCATTGTTTTTTCCTCCTCAATCGGTTATTTCGTCACCTTACCGCTTTCAACGCACTGTTTTATAGAAGGCTTTGCCGCGTTGAACAGATTTCCCACGGAAAAGTCGCTGTAATACAGCGCTACGTTGTCTATGATAAGTTTCGTATCCGCGTTGGCGTTGAAAAGACGCGTCATCGATATTTTTACAACGGGATATTTATCGAAATTCAGCACGCCTTTATTGCCGTACGCTTCCGACATCGACCACGCCGGCGCAGCGTACTGCGAAAACGGTATTCTAATCCAGCCCTTGAACTTTGCGGGAACGCGCATAAACGTCTGCGTATGATAAGAAAATTCTTCGCCCGTTTCCGTATTATAGGCGTACAACGTCTTGTATTTATTCCCCGCGTCGTTTAAATTGTACTGTTCCAACAATCCCGTATCCGTATTGTACTGGAACAGTTCCAAAGCAAAACTCGTCAGTTTGTCGGAGGTATTTTCAACATAAACGGCCATTCCTTTCGCGCCGGAAAAATCAAACGAATCGCGCCTGAGGAAATTGAAATGTACTCCCGCATACGAATTTTTACCCGCGTCGAATACGGCGGAATCCAGATTATAAGCAAGCGCTTTTCCGCCCGACGCGTTGTTTACCGGCGAATAATCGGAAATCTGCCCCGAAAGATAATACCTTTCGTTCCATTCTTTCGCGGCGCGCTCCGCCCCCAGCGCGGAAAAAAGATTATCGCCGAAATCTTCGATGATTTTCATATCGCCCGTTTCAGGGCACCGCGCGTTTTTCGCCTCGTCCAGAATCTCCCGTACTTTATTGTCCTCCGCCGTTGCTTTACGCAAGGTCGCCGACGTTTCCGTACTGCCGCCCGAAGTATGAATTACTTCGGAAAGCGATACGGCGGTAAAATCCGCCAGCGTTTTACGGGAAATCTCCTCTCCCGTAGTTTCGTCCATCTTTACGCAATCCACGCCGTACAAATATAAACTCACGCCGTCGTTCACCCAGGAATCGCCCGAAGCGAACAAACTGTCTTTCGCCGCCGTCGCTGTAACGGAAATACCGTCGACGCGGCTGATCGATACCGCTTGCGAAAGCGCGGAAAACGGCAACAATAATTCTCCGCCGAACAGATACGGCACTTCCACCGTTCCGTCAGAACGACATTCCGCGCGAATCATATCCGTTGCGCCCGGTTCCCGACCGTACGTATACCCGCCGTCTTTGCGCCACTTGTATTCTTTGCCTTCGGAAATCACCGAAAACGAAAGCGGCAAGGCGTTATTGAACGTATTTTTTACAAATAAATTCACCGCCAGCGCGTTTCCCTCCACAGCCACGGGCTCGGGCAACGTATACGTAAGCGTTTCGCTTCCCGCCATTTTCCCTTCCGTTTCGTACACCAGCGGATATTTTTCCGCCGCCGTACTCACCGCCGCACGGACGGCTGACGTCCCTGCCAGCGAGAGCAGCGCCGCCCCGAACAAAGCCGTTCCACGTTTTACAAATTTCATCTTGTTTTTTCCTCCTTGATTTATTTTCGGAAAAATTATCCGTATCGGTTTTTTTCGCTTTTATCCTACATTCTTTACCGTTGCCGCGTCGGCCGCTCCGTCCGTTTCCATCACGCGGAAAAACCGTTGCATAAACGCCTCGCGATTAAAACTTACGGCGTAAGCGGCGTCTCCGCCATCCTGCCTTTCCACGGTCATTCCTTTCTCCGCTCCTTCAAGCGCTACGGCGATTTTGCCTTCGGCATATCCGCAAAAACTCTCCGTCAGTTCCGCCGCCGCCAGCACGTCGTGCATCGTGGGTTTTCTTCCGGGATGAGTGTCTATCCATTTTTGCAACATTTTTGTAAGGAGCGGCGTTTCCGGAGAACGTATTTGCATCAGCCTCTCCGTTTCCGCCTTGTCGAGGGAGGTTCGTATCGTTATATCCACGCCGATATAACGGAACAAAGCGCCCCCCGCTGCGGCGATTGCCGCGCCCTCCGGATCGCATCTGATGTTCCATTCCGCTTTTTTTGCGGCAAAACAACCGCCCATACAAACCACGCCTTTCAATTTTTTATACGAGGACGGATACTTTCGGGCGACGTCCGCCAGATTCGTAAGCGGCCCTATCGCCAACAACGTTACCTCGCCCGGATAGCGTTCCGCCGTTTCGGCGATAAACTCCGCCGCACCCTTTTCCTCCACGGGAAAAAACGCAAGCGTATCGTCGTAATGCGGAATTACCGGTCTGCCGTCCGGCAATACTTTTTCGAATTTTTCCACCGTAAAACTGCTCTTGTACGGATAATCGTTGCCCGCATACACTTTTACGTGCGTTTCGTTCAGGGTATGCAATAAGGCGGAAACGATTTTCGCGCGCTGCAACGAGTTTCTGTACACCGTAGTTACGCCCAACAATTCCGTTGCCCGCTCCTTAATCAGATAACTGAGAGCATACGCGTCGTCGATATCGTCGCCGATATCGGTATCTATGATAATTTTCTTCTTTTCCATATTCTTTCCGTTTTCAGGCTCCGTTTTTATCAGATTTCCACTTCCATGTACGAAGGAGCGGTTTTGTAATACGATCTGTCGCCGTAAACCGAAGTGATTTTTAACGTATGGTATGCCGAGGTCGCGTCGTTCGGCGCCCAGGCGTATTGTATGCCGAGGCGTTCTTTGTGCTTTTTGAAACAATCGTTACTGTAAGAAATATAATCGTCCAGCCCGGCGCTCTTGCACCATTTCAGCAGCGTTTCTATTTCCTGCTTCACGCTTTCCGCCGAATTCTTCCCGATGATTTCCGCGTATTTTTTATACCATTTCGAGCGTAAATTACTCTGCACGTTCAACCCTTTTTTATACCGCGAGTCGGAGGAATCAAGCACGAATTCGAACCCGCGTTTATCATAAGAATAAGGGATTAACGCCGCGCGCGAATTCCATTTTACATAATCGCGGTAGTTGTTGAACTGCCCGCCGTCCACGCTGGTAAGCGGCACGTACATAGGGTTGCAGAGGAACATACAGAAATAAATGCCGTAACTTTCCACATTCACTAAAAACGCGTCTTTCACCTCGTTTGTATAATCCATTCTGCCGTATTTATAAACGTGCGTTTTACCGTTTGCCAGCGTAACGCTCTCGCCCGGCTGCGTGGCGTAAAAATACGTGCCCTTTTCCTGATTTTCCGCCTGATCTATTCCGTAATACACCAATCTCTGCCCTTCTTCCGAATACAGATAATCAAGCAGTTTAATCACCCTGTCCGGCCGTTTGCAGTTTGCCGATACCATCGTAAACAGTTCGCCGGAAGTACGGTAAGAAATCTGAGGCACTTCCCCGGCGGCATTGCTGAAAATCACGGGGACGTAAGCGGCGTCCTGTTTTTGCGGATTTTTCCCGCTGGTGTTCAGTTCCCAGTTTCTGAAAGCGCTGGAAGGAGTAATCATTTTACCCATATACATAATCGGCTCGCCCGTCTGTATGTATTGATTCACCTGCGTCTGCGTCGCGCCGAGGCATCCTTCCGTAAGCAAATTACTGCGGTACAGTTCGTTAAGCCACTGCATCATTTCCGTAAAATTCTCGTCTGCCTGCGCATACGCAAAATTACCGTTTTCGTCCTCTTTGGAACAGCCGAAATATTCCATCAGAACCTGTATGCCGCGGCTGCCGAATTCCTCGCCCGAATCAAACGGAGATAAAAGCACCGAATGGTTGGCGTTGGAAAGAGAGTATTTGTCCTTCGTCCATTTCAAAAATTCAAGCATACCCGCGGGGTTCGCCATTTTATCGTCCGTCCACGAAGCGTCCTTTCCCTTTTTATACGCGCAGAATGCGTCAAGATAGTCTTTCCGTACCACAATGCCGTCGTTTGGCAGAATATTGCCGCCTATTTCGCGGTATTCTTCCATCTCTTTACTATTGTAAAAGTTATTTACGATAAAATACAGGTCGTCGTTGGCGTCTTTATACGTCGTATACATTTCCCCTTCCGCTTTAATCCGCCGCATTAACGACGGCGCCCAGCGATCCGCCAGACCGTTGATGGGGAAGATGGTCTTTTCCTTAATCAGATCGTACATACCGCTCGTTACCGAAACCAGATCGGGCAACTGATTGCCCGCCACCATGGTAGTCAGTTCCGTGCCGTCGCCGGAAAGCGCTTTTCTGAATTTGATTTTAACGCCCGTTTTTTCCAATATTTTTTTCACCACAATAGATTCTTCCTGCGGCAGAGAATAAGACGTGCTGTCGATAAACCAATCGATGGAAATAATCTCGTCTTTATCCCACTGCGTCCAACTGTCTATCGTGTCGTCGGGCGACGCCTTCGGATAATCGGGGTAGGAATACCCGTCGAAATTGAACATGGAACTGCCGCAACCGGAAAAGGCGGTTGCCACAACGCATAACGCCGCCGCACAAATTCCGAAAAAACCCTTCTTTTTCATAATTTTCTCCTCCTTGTTTTCCGTTTAAATCAACCTTTCAACGAACCAACCATAATGCCTTTGGTAAAGTGTTTCTGAATAAACGGATAAAAACACATAATAGGCAACAGAGCGATAACGATGCCCGCATAAGAAATGGTTTTTGCCGATACCATTTCGGCATACTCCGACGAGGCGCCCGCCGCCTCGTTGATCAGGTGTTTTAAGTGATATTGCAACGTTATCGTCCATTCTCCCGCTTCCGTATACAGCATCGTGCCCATATAACTGTTCCAGTGATCCACAGCCAGCCACAGCGCTACCGTAGCCAGCACCGGTTTGGAAAGCGGCATATAAATATCCCACCAGATCGTAAACTCTCCCGCGCCGTCTAATTCCGAAGCCTCGTATAAACTATCGGGAATTCCGCGGTAAAAACTGGAAATGATTATCATATTATACACCGAAAACAGGCTGGGAACGATATATACGAAAAACGTATCGTACAGGCCAAGAATCCGAAGCAGAAGATACATCGGAACGATTCCGCCCGAAAAGAACATAGTGAATATAAACAACCAGTAATACGCTTTTCTGCAACGCAGATATTTACTCGTCATGCCGTACGCTACCAAAGCGGTGAAAATCAGAGAACAACATACGCCGGTAACCGTACGGAGCACGGTGTTGCGGAACGCCGTCCAGAAAACGGTGTCGCGGAAAATAACGCTGTAATTCGCCCAGGTAAAGCCTTTCGGCAATAAAAACACTCTGCCGGAAGCGTATTCCTGACCGTTGGAAAAAGAACCGATAATCACGTACCACAACTGATAAAACGTTACCAGCGAAAACAATATCAGTACGGCGGCGATTACGTAATCCGCCCAAGTGTATCTTATACGGTGTTCTTTTTTCTTTTTTTGCGCCTTCGGCTCCAACGAAGCAGATTCCCGTACGCTAAGCGTATCGTTTATTTTAGTCTCTTCCATCAGAACAACCCCCTTCCCGCCGTTTTCTTACTAATAAAATTACTAAGGACCAGTAAAAGCAGACTGATGCAGGAATTGAAAAATCCGATCGCCGTGGCATAAGAATATCTCCGCGCGGTGAAACTGAGCCGGTATACATAGGTGGCAAGCACTTCGCTCCTCGTTAAATTCACGGCGTTTTGCATGGAATTGAACTGTTCGAAAGAGTTGGAAAGCAACCGCCCGATGTTCAGAAGCAGAAATACCGTTATCGTAGGCGCGATACAAGGCAACGTTATGTAAATCGCCCGTTGCCAACGGTTTATTCCGTCAAGTTCCGCCGCCTCGTATATTTCCTGATCGATGCTTGCAATCGCCGACATATAAATAATGGAACCCCAGCCCACCGTTTTCAGAACGGAAGATATAATGATCACCGCCCAGATGGTATCCGCCCCCATTAAATACACGGGATTTTCCGCAGAAGATAACCCCAGAAATTCCAGAATAGGGTTGAAAATCCCCGTCGTCTGATCGGTAAGCGCGATAACGATACCTCCGTAAATCGCCCACGAAATAAAGTGCGGAAACGTGGTAATCACGTGCACGCCCTTTTTAAAGGCGCTGTTTTTTACTTCGTTTAAAATCAGCGCAAATATGATGGGCGCGGGAAAATTGATTAAAAGCATAATCAGATTGACTATCAACGTGTTCGACATCACGTTCCAGAAATCCACGTCGCGCAGAAATTCCAGGAAAAAATCAAACCCCACGAACTCGCCGAACAACAATCCGCCCAGAAGATTCGATGAATAATCCGCGTCCTTAAACGCGAGGGTAAGCCCCGCCATCGGCAGATAATGGAAAATCACGATGACGACAAGGCCGAGCGTAGCCATAAAGAATACCGCCCAGTTTCTTCCCGTCCACTTTTTCCTTTTTTTCGTCTTTCCCGCCAAAACGGGATTGATCACCGTATTGATACGCATAAGCGTTTCCTTTTCTCCTTCGGTTGTAATTTTATATAGAACATTTATATTATAACCGCCGCACGGCAAAATGTAAATAACAAAAGTACGGTAAAAATTTAATATTTTCCCGATTCTACATCAACGCCTCCACTCTGCGCGCAAAAAACGTATCCGGTTTTCCTCCGCATTCCGTTTTACTCTCTTTTATCTGTTTTTCAGAAAAAAATAAGGTTTTTTACCTTCATTTCACTGAAATCGGCTTATACTCAACTATCCGGAGTCTTATTTTTCTTGCGTAAGCAATCGCTTGACAGTGCGGTATCTTCGTGATATAATTTAATAAAAACAAGATATCGCTTGTTTTTTTCGTGGTCTGAAAAAAAGGGGAAAAACATGGTCAACCTGCAATACGTCTGGATACGAAATTATGAATCTGTACGCACAATCGCCTCTCATCGCCATTCCTGCTATGAAATCGTGTGCTATCTGAAAGGAAGCGGCACGGGGAAATACGGCGACGAAACGTATTCTTATTCCGCGGGCACTTTTCTGCTTGTTTCGCCCGAAACTTTACACGAAGAAACGCACGCCGAACTGACAAGTATGATCTCCGTGGGTTTTACCGTGGAAAATCCCGCCATACCCGCTCCGCAAAGTTGCGTAGTGAAAGACGCCGTGCCCATGCTGTTCGATTACATACAGAAAATCCGCCACGAATTTAAAAAAAAGCGCCCCTATTACAAACAATCGATCGAAAATCTGATTGAATTGATTTTAACGGAAATACTCTACGCCACCACGGAATCCCTGCCGGAATGCGAATCTTCCGGCATCGATTACGCTATTTCGTATATCAATGAATATTATATGACAGACTTGGATTTATCGCAGATTTCCCGTTCCGCGGGATATTGCGACGACCAGTTCAGGGCGCTGTTCAAAAAGAAAACGGGCATGGCGCCGAAAGCGTATATCTTAAACGTCCGCCTTGCCGCGGCAAAAAAAATGCTTGCCGATCCTTCGATAGAACTGACAAGCATTGCCGAACGGTGCGGCTACGAATATTACAGTCAGTTCTCTTTGTTCTTTAAAAAGAAAACCTATCTTTCACCTCTGGAATACCGCCAACGCGTGCTCGCCGCGCCGAAAGACACAAACTGACTTTTATATCGCCTGAAACTGCAATAGGCGCCGCAATACAATAAAGGAGATTTTTTAAACCCGGGCTCAATCGGGTTTTTTATAAAAAGTCTCCTTATTTTTGTTATTGTACTCGTCGCTTTTCCGTGTTATAATTGTACTGTGAAACAAAGCCGTAACGGCTTCCTATTCGTTTCGCAGGGAGTGAAAACGTATGAAATTCAATCAAAAAACTTTTCTCGGCCGCCTTGCATTTTTTTCGGCACTCTGCATTTTTTTAAGCGTTACATTGCTTTTTTATTCCTGTTCGAAAGAGAAAAACAACGCTTTAACGCAAACGGAATCGCTTGCATTAACAGCGGGAGAAACCTTTGCTTTGCAAACGGCGGAAGGCTGCGAATTTTCTTCTTCCGCCCCGCAGATCGCCAAAATCGACGCAAACGGCGTCGTTACCGCTGTTTCGGAAGGAGAAACGCAAATTATGTTAAAAAAAGACGCGCTTACGCAGACGGTTGCCGTAACGGTATCCGATCCGGCTATTGAAAATTTCGACATCAGAAACGAATCTCACGTCAATTGGTACGGACGTACCTATAAGGCAAAAGCCCCCGACGGACGGGAAGGCGTAATGTTTCCGCTGAGCAACAGTTCTTTCGAAGTTTCATTTTACGGAAACAAACTTACGGCTACTATCTATTGCTACGTCGACCCCGTACGTAAAGGACAGAAGACGTATTTTTCCGTAACGGTCGATCACAGAACCCGTACGGTAGGGCTCGACGACGGGATCAACGAACTTGTTCTCGGCGAGCGTCTTACCGCAGGAAAACATAAAGCCTCCGTGGTGAAACTCACCGAAGGCAGAGAATCCAACGCCGGTTTGTTGGAATTGAAAGGAGAAAGCGCCGACGGCAATTTCCGGTTTGTAAAACCGCCCGAAAAACCTTCGTTAAAACTTGAATTTTACGGCGATTCTCTTACGACGGGGCACGGCGTTAAAGGGAGCAATTCCACTACGGCGTTCGAAACGGTAAACGAGGACCCCACGCTTTGTTATGCGGGCGTAGCAACAAAACTGCTGAACGCGCAAGCCACCATTTACGCCTATTCCGGAATTTCTCTTGCCGTAGAAGGCAGATATTATCCGCCGCTGATGAAAGACGTTTACCGCTACGTATGCAGCAGCAACTGCCGTGAAGAATGGGATTTTTCACGTTACGTTCCCGACGTAATCGTCGTCAATCTGGGCGCAAACGATTGGTCGTCGATTAAAAACGTCTATTGGGAACAACGGGAGGAAAAGGTTCGGGAATTTTCCGAAGCATACGTCGCTTTCATACGTACGTTGCAAGAAATCGCCCCCAACGCAAAAATCGTTTGCATTACCGACCGCTATCAGATCGGCAGAGAAATCGATGATAAAATCGAAGCCGCGGCAAAAACGACGGGCGTCTATTGTGTGGAATTATACAGCAACAGCAACGGCAGCGCCGGACACCCGGATACCGAAGCGGGACAGATCGCCGGTAAACAACTTGCCGATTTTATCAATAGCATTTTACAATAATCGGGCGGCGTCAAATAAATATGAACATCGTGCCCCTTTAATTGTCAACGTTGTAAAACGAAAAAATCAGCGGATGAGCCTGTACCCTCATCCGCTGATTTTCTGTTGTTCCGGTTTGTTGAAATATACGATAAAAGCGAATCCGTCTCCTAATGGAAACGGGTTCGCCTTTAACTTGTCTGGTGACCCGAATGTTAATTATCCGAACACTGCAATAGTCATAAATAATATTTTTTGTTTCATTATTCGAGTGGTTTAAACCGCATCCAATAATCGGGATAAAAAACCGCGTGAAACTTTTGATGAAACTATTGACAGATAGAATAGAATGTGATATAATATTTAAAATCTTTTTTTGGAGGTTACCCTTTATGAAAGCTATTAAATTGAAACCTGTCGAATCTCATCAAGTAGTTGCTTCTAAATGCAATTGCGGTGCATGTAATTGTAACTGTGGCTCTGGATCAGCTTGCATGAATAAATGCATGTCTGGCGAAACTGTCAATTATAAAGATGAGCTTAAAGCAGTATACTCAAAATAAATTTGCAAGTAATCAAAAATGACTGCCAAAATATTTGGCAGTTTTTTTGTATGGGGTGAATATGTTATCCAAATATTGTTTTTTTCATAAAACAGATAGTAATCAATATATTGTTTTTAATAGTTTATTGTTTGAACCAATTGTCATTGAGGAAAAAGAATATTTAGATTTAAGAGATGATAATTTAAAGGTATTTTCAGACGAAGAATTGGCATTATTAAAACAAAAAGGCATTATTGTTCAAGATGATAATACAGATAATTTGGCATTATCAAAATTAAAGCAGCATGTAAATTCAGCTATTCAGGGAGGGATTTCTCTTATTTATATAATACCTTCTAATATTTGCAATTTAGCATGTAAGTATTGTTTTATAGGACAACTTAACCAAAGTAAAATAGAAATTTCTACAGAGATAATTGATAAAATCATTTCTGAATATTATAACCATTTAATTAAAAAAAATAGATCTACGGCTACTATTGTGTTTTATGGTGGGGAACCATTGACGGCTTTTGATAAGATCAAATACACCATAGAGTATTGTAGTAAATATAAGAAAATTCAATGGGATTTTGCAGTAGTTACAAATTTAACGTTATTAACTGAAGAAATGGCACAATATTTTGAGTTGCACGATGTTTCCATAGGTGTTTCAATTGATGGCCCTAAAGCAACGAATGACTCTAATAGAATTTTTAAAAATAATAGCAATAGTGTATATGAGTGTGTATTAAACAGGATTAAGATATTAAAAGCGCATAAAATTAATATTGGTTTATCTATTACGTTAACTAATGAGTTATTAAATGATGCCAAATTCTTACAATGGTTAGAAGAATTAGATATTAAAGATATTAATTACAATTTGATGCATTTTACTCAAAAAACTACTGAATGGGAAGATTATTATAGAAAGGCGAGCGCATTTCTATTTACTTCAGATAAAGTTTTATCTTCGAAAGGAATAATAGATGATCGTCTACAACGTAAAATTAAGGCTTTTAATGCAAAAGAGTTTAAATATAATGACTGTGGTGCTATAGGTGGGCATCAATTGTGTTTTGCTCCTAATGGTGAAGTTACTGTATGTCATGGATTTTGGAATTCATCAGAGCAACATTGTGGTAATATCCTTCATAATTCTTTTAGCGATATAATACAAACGCAAATATTCCGCGAGTGGCAGAATAATCTAACAGTTAATAAAGATAAATGTTTGAATTGTCCGGCAATTTATATTTGTGGCGGTGGATGCGCAATGCAAAGCCACGATTTATTTGGTAATTTAAATGCAATTGATGAGGCTTTTTGCATCCATTCTAAGTATACATTAGAAATATTACTAAACAATCTTGTTTGAGGGAAAAGAATGCAAGGCAAAAAAGAATTAATCAAAAATCTATTGATAAAAAACATACATTTGTTTAGATGCCCTATATGTGAATCCCAATTATGTCTTCAAGAAAATAGTTTGATGTGTGAGCATCATCATCTTTTTGATATTTCTAAAAAGGGAGTTGTTTTGCTACACAAAAAATATCAAAAAAAAATTGACGAAATTTACACTAAGAATTTATTTATAAACCGCAGATTATTTATTAATGAAGAATTTTATTTGGAAGTTCATGAATACATTAAAGATATTATTTTTGATGTTGGAAATAACATTCAGATTCTTGATTTAGGGGCTGGCGAATGTTCCCATTTAAAAAAAATTAAAGGCAATCAAACACATTCTTCGATTGGTATAGATTTGTCATATGATGCAATAAGTTTGGCAACAGATTATTTAGCTAACGATATTTTACCTATTTGCTGTGATTTATATAATTTACCTTTTACAGATAATGTATTTGATATAGTTTTGAATTTTTTATCACCCATAAACTCGAAAGAAGTTAGTAGAGTATTAAAGGATAATGGACTTATAATAAAAATAGTTCCAACGAGTGAATACTTAAAAGAACTAAGAAATTCTTTAGGGCTAAAAGAATATCAAAAAGAGGACGAAGTATTAGAAAATTTGACTGAGCATTATTCAATTGTTTCCACTAAACGAATTGAAACTGAGAAAACGTTAAGCAAAACATCGTTACAGCATTTATTCTATATGACTCCTATGACTAGTCATAACAATATTGATAATATTGCGTGTTTAAGTTTAGACAAAATAACAATTTCTTTAAATGTGATTGTTTTAAAAAAGAAATAAAGGGCTTACGAGTATAATGTAAGCCCTTTATGCCGTTGTTTAGGTTTATGATATTCGGCGCAACCTTTCTACATTATGTTTATGTAACTCTATCATTGGTAATGTCAAGCATTTTTCGCAAAATTGAAACTGATAAAACAGAAATAATTTAAAATTGCCTATGGCGAGGCGTTCAGCCTCGTTAGTTGCTCACTAGCATTTCGGGGCGGCGGTGTCAAGGACAGCGCAGCTGCTCGTT